>JAYVEZ010000280.1:0-9693 GCA_043773645.1 Cytophagales bacterium | reverse complement strand
GGAAGAGCTTACGGTCCGGGGAGTATAGGTGAAGCGGGGAGCCCGCTCATGTTTCCCGTACGCTTTGCTGTTTACAATTATGGGCTCACCAGGGCGGCGGAGGCGTTTGATTTTATCTTTCTTTTTTTTGGCCATCACGCAAGATTTTACGTAATTGAAATACTATGTTAAAGTACTTGAAAAGCCAGAATCAATCAACGATTCAACACCGTTCTGGCTCGAAATTCCTTACCCTTATCGAGACATTACCGGGACGTTAACAAGACCTTACCGGGACCTTATCGGGACTTTCTCCAGGTAACCCCCAACTCACCTCCCTCTCTCCCCCGCCTATCCCTCGCACGTTCCGGCCTGTCTGGTTAGAGTCTTGATATTGTAGCAGGAGTGTAATACGCTAGCCGGTAAAGCGACCCTGAAGCAAGAGGGTTTCGATAAATTTGAGGTAGTGATGTACCTAAGGACTACCTTTACTATGGAACAAACAAAATTGCATGAAGTATAGGCTCAGAGAGGGCAGAAATGATTTAGCAATCTACAACGAAGACTTTGCTGACATTGAAGGCGAGATTGAAAAGGAAGTAAGCAAAATGAGTTTCCACAGGAGCCATAAGAAACCTGTCCTGGTGATGGGTCAGTGGCCAGGAATTGCCCTTTGGAAAATCAAGGTGCTATTCACTACCGATGTTGAAAAAGATATAACCTTCAAAACCGAAGAGGTAAAGAATTAAAAAGAGAATCATCGAATCGAAAAAGTTAATTCTTTTCTCGAACTAACTCATTCATTTACATAGGCTTTGAAGGGAAATAGAAAGGGTAAATCAAAACTTTCATTGATCTGCCCGCTTTGGTAGTCCCGCCCAGAATCGAACTGGGATCAAAAGTTTAGGAAACTTCTATTCTATCCCCGCCCGAACGTACCGTACTTGGTCCACCTATAAGGAGTATTGTCTAATCACAACTCTATCCACAATTAAGGGATGTGTTACGTTCGGTACGGGCGGGCGTTGAACTACGGAATAGCTTCCTCAATTTTGGATTTCAAGAATCGTCGTCCTGCTGCTTTAAAATATCTTTCCCGTTTGATAGCCCCTTCCCTGGTTTCGAACTCTTCCGAATAGACAAGTTTGAAGGGGACATAAGCCCTAATGGACTTAGTCATGCCCGAATTGTGCTGCTTCAACCTCTCTTCAATATTCTCGCAATGCCCCTTATAGACAAAAGGGAAATTGATGCTTCGAATGACGTAAACAAAGTACACTTTGGTAGTCCCGCCCAGAATCGAACTGGGATCAAAAGTTTAGGAAACTTCTATTCTATCCGTTGAACTACGGAACCAAAATTTTCGAATGCAAAGGTATAAAAACTTAAAGTATTCAAACCATCAGGAATAGTTGGCCTGCGATGCATAATTCGGATAGAACGTCAGGTGCTTCTTTTTGATTTCCGTGAATACGGTTTTCTTAAGTTCTTCGATGTTCTGTTTCGAAGTGGCTGAAATAAATACCACCCGCTCAAACCCAAGGTCCCTGTAATGCCCTCTGACAGCTTCAAAGTCCACGGCCCCATCGCGCTGCTGAAGCAAATCAATCTTATTCAATACCAAAATAATGGGAATGTTGCCTGCACCAATCTCCGCCAGGGTTTTGCCGACTACTTCAATCTGGTTGTCGTGAAAAGGATGCGCCATGTCCACTACGTGGAGCAAGACATCTGCTTCGCGCACTTCATCCAGCGTGGACTTAAATGATTCAATCAAATGGTGAGGCAACTTGCGAATGAATCCGACGGTGTCAGAAAGCAGAAATGGAATGTCGCCGATCACAACCTTTCGCACGGTGGCATCAACCGTTGCAAATAGTTTGTTCTCCGCTTTGAGGTCGGACTTGGCCAGCAAGTTCATGAGTGTGGACTTCCCCACATTCGTGTAACCGACCAGGGCCACCCGAACAATGTTGGTTCGGCCCTTTCGCTGCGTGGCCTTTTGTTTTTCAATTTTTTCAAGTTCGTCTTTCAGAAGTGTTATCCTGAACCGGATATTTCTTCTGTCCGTTTCGATCTCGCGTTCTCCTGATCCGCCCCGCGTACCGGTACCCCCGCGCTGCCGCTCCAGGTGGGTCCACATGCGTGTGAGTCGGGGCAACAAGTATTGGTTCATGGCCAACTCCACCTGGGTGCGTGCCTGGGCAGTTTGGGCGCGCATGAGAAAGATGTCAAGGATCAACAAACTCCGATCGTAGATCCTGATGCGATCCTCTTTGTCTTTTCCATTGAACTCCTTCTCCAAATTCTTGAGCTGACTCGGGGTCAGGTCGTCATCAAATATTACGTTCCGGATTGATTGGCCCTCGACCCATGCCTTGATCTCCTCCAACTTGCCTTTGCCCACGAACGTGCGCCCATCGGGATGCACCAAATGTTGAATGAAGCGCTTGTTTGTTGAAATTCCTGCTGTTTCAGCCAAAAAAGCAAGTTCGTCGAGGTGCTCATCAATCAGTTCGGGAAGTTCGCGACTTGAGGCTACCGACACCAGGACGGCCTGGGCTGTGAGGGATGTTCCGTTTTCCATAGAATCAGGCTTCAAACATACGACCCCCAGTTTTCAGGACGGTTACTTTTATTTAGTTTTGTAGAATTTATTACCAAAACACACCTCCTGCGGGACTTCAAGTTCTATTTCTGGCTCAATGAAAGTTGCAATCGTCCTCAATACCTCCTGGAACATCTACAATTTCAGGATGAATTTCGTGAAAACACTCCTGGAGAAAGGGTACGAAGTGCATACCGTGGCGCCATTGGATGATTTCACACATTTTCTGACGGAGGCAGGCTGCCAGCATCATGCAGTAAGGATGGATAGCCGGGGCATCAATCCGATCAAAGACTTCGGTTTGATCCTGGAACTTTGGTCAATCTACCGGAAGATCAAACCTGATATCATATTACATTACACCATTAAGCCCAATGTGTACGGGTCATTGGCTGCCTCGCTCCTTGGAATACCAACCATCAATAATGTCTGTGGTCTGGGCACTGTCTTTCTAAAGAAGAATCTGCTATCGGCCATCGCCAAACTGCTCTACCGATGGACGTTTCGATTCCCCAAGAAGGTATTTTTTCAGAACCCGGATGACCGCGATTTGTTCATCTCCAAGAAATTGGTGCCTCCGGCATCGGCTGACTTGCTACCTGGATCCGGTATTGACCTGGAGCGGTTTGTCCCAGGCGGCTTTCACAGGAATCCACAATTTACTTTTCTTCTCATATCCAGGTTGATCACAGACAAGGGAATCCTGGAGTATGTGGAGGCGGTAAAGAAGTTGAAAGCCAATGGACTTGAGGCGCGGTTTCAGATTTTGGGCGCAAAGGATCCCCTGCATCAACGGGGTATTCCATTGTCTGTAATCGATGCATGGATAAAGAACAAAACCATCGAGTACCTTGGAACAACCCGCGATGTTCAGCCTTTTATCCAGTCGGCCGACTGTATTGTGTTGCCATCTTACCGGGAGGGCACTCCGCACACCCTATTGGAGGCGGCCAGTTGCGCAAAGCCGATCATCACCACGGATGTACCCGGTTGCCATCAGGTAGTAAAAGATAACTACAATGGTATGCTGTGCCGGGTGAAAGACGCACAAGACCTGGCCAATACCATGGATCGAATGGCGAGGATGGATGATGATACGCTGCAGCTTTTTGGAGCAAATGGGCGGACAAAAATGGAACAAGAGTTTAACGAGACGTTGGTCATCAATAAATACCTCGAAACCATACAAGCCCTGCGTCGAGCCTCCTGACACCCAGCTACCGTTCCACTACGGAAGTTGATCGGAAATGGGTAGTTTTGCGATCGCATTATACAATTGAAAGTGAAATTCCTCCGCTTACCCTCCTGGTGCCTTGTGCTTCTTACCCTGCTTTCGTGGGGCTGTTCATCGTACAAGCAAAATATCATGCTTCGCACGCCGGAGGATTTCAAGTCAGCCACCATTACGAAAGAAATACTTCAGGCTGAACGCAACTATGTCATCCAGAAAAATGATTTTCTAAAGATCGAAGTTTACACAAACAAAGGAGAGCGCATCATTGATCCCAATCCTGAGTTGTCCAACCCCAACTCTACCGTCATACCAACCAAACCTACGCCAAACTATCTCGTCGAACTGAACGGCGTGGTCAAATTTCCGGTGGTGGGAGAGCTAAGGATGGAGGGCTTGACCCTTCGCCAGGCCGAATCGATCCTCCAGGTCGAATACGATAAATATTTCAAAGAGTGCTACGTGGTGCTGACATTCCAAAACAAGCGAGTCATTGTGTTGGGGTCAGTGGGGGGTCAGGTGATTCCACTCGCCAATCAAAATGTAACCCTGGCAGAAATACTGGCGTTATCAAAAGGCCTTGATAATTTTTCAAAAGCAAACAACATTCGTGTTGTGCGGAGTGATCGTGTCTTTCTGGTAGATTTAAGTACGGTGGCTGGATTTCAGGCTGGCAACATGATTGTGGAGCCCGGTGACATTATCTATGTAGAGCCAGTCAGGAGACCTGTGGCTGAGGCGACGCGTGACTACGCAAGTTTACTTAGCTTGTTCATCAGCACCCTTTCCTTGATTATTGTCATCAGAAGTTTAAAGTAGTGAATCAACGCATGATACCCCATATTCCTGATGCTGCTGAAGGGCTTGACATCGATAAGCTTCGGATATTGGCGCGTAAAAACATTTGGGCTATTGTTTTCATTTTTTTGATCACCAACCTGGCTGCCTACCTCACCATCCGGTGGACCAAGGATGTCTATGAATCCTATTCGGAACTAAAGCTTGAAATCAAGCAAGATGCAACGGCCCTTGGCATCAAGCAGCTTGCCGACGACCAGAACCGAAACATCATTGCCGGGGAGATTGAGCAAATGAAATCCAAATTGTTTTTCGGTCGCGTACTGGATTCTCTGGACTTGTGGGTAAGCTATTACAGCATTGGCAATGTACTGGAATACGAAATGTACCGACGTTCTCCCTTCATCGTTAAGTATTCGAAGGTTGACAATCGATACATGGACCAACCCATCTTCTTTGATTTTCTGGAGAAGAATCAATATCAAATAAAGGTCGGCGAAGCCGGAGAAAAAAAAGTAGCCAATCTGGGTGATTCCGTCGTGACTGCCGCCGGCACCTTTTATGTTCAGCTTCCCTCACAATCCATTCCGGATGCTGAGAATCACTTTTTCTTTGTGATTAACAGTCGCCAGAAGCTGGTGGATTTCCTTGGACAAAATCTGAAAATAGAACCAATCAATTTTGACGCCAACACCATTCGCGTCTCTCTTCACGATTTCAATCCTCTGAAAGTGTATACCATCGTTAATAAAATTGATTCAGTCTACCTGCACTATAGCAATGAACAAAAGAATCAGGCCAACAAACAAAAAATTGAATGGCTCAACAAAGAATTAAGCCAGGTGGAGGTCAAAATGGAAAACTTTGAAAACTATTTTGAAGACTTCACGCTAAAAAACAAAAGCAGTGACCTCAACTCTGACCTTCGCAAAACCATTTATACCCTCAACCAGGTAGACTCCCAACGGTTCTACCTCAACAAACGAATCATCGAAATTAACACATTGATGGATGACCTCTCGGCGGGGCGCCTGACCAACTCGATGATGCCCAAAGCTTACCTTCCTGCCTTTATCAACACGCGCATCGAAGAGTACCAGAAAATTACCCAGGACAAAAATAAACTCACATTGTCCTATAAAGACAACACCTTCGCCTACCAGCAAAAGGAACAGGAAGTAAATACATTGAAGACCGCACTCTTCAGTCAACTGGCGGAGATCAGAAAAAACTGGCTGAGTTCAATGATCGAATTGAACCAGAAAAAAGAAACGCTGGAAAAGAAGTTTGCCACCATGCCTGACAAAAACACCCAGTATTCCAAGAATCAGCGCTTTTATAAGTTGTATGAAGAATTCTATCTCAGCATGATGCAGTCCAAGGCTGAATTTGAAATTGCACAGGCGGGGAGCACCCCTGATTTGGAAATCCTCTCTTCCGCAATTTTACCTTCACGGCCCGTGGCCCCCAACCGCTACATGATTCTGGGCATTGGTCTCATAGCCGGGCTGGTACTCAATTTCTTCTTTATTGGCATCGTTTACCTTCTCAATAACAAGATCACCAGCCTTCAGGAAATTGAAACCACAACCCGCGTACCTGTACTGGGGGTTATCCCTGAGATAAGGAACAATTCCGCAAGCCCTTTCTATATTGTCGAAAACCCCCGCTCCATTGTAAGCGAAGCCATCCGCACGTTGCGGACCAACCTTGATTTCTTTACATCCACTGACACAAAGAAAGTCATCGTAATTTCCTCCACCGTATCCGGTGAGGGCAAGTCATTCCTTGCCATGAACCTGGGCGGAATCCTTGCGCTGTCCAAGAAGCGGGTGGTCTTGCTCGACCTGGATATGCGCAAGGCAAAAGAAATCGGTCACGCCAAGATCAGTGATCCGACCAAAGGGATAAGCAACATCCTGATTCATCGAAGCACCCTGGCGGAAAGTATCACCAAGACATCCATGGAGGGATTTGACTTCATCCCCTCCGGACCGCATCCGCCCAATCCATCCGAATTGTTGCTCAACGGAGCTTTTGAAGGCCTGTTGAACGAACTCCGCAGCCAGTACGATTACATTGTAATCGATACGCCGCCGGTAGGCCTTGTCACCGATGGCATCATGGCCATGAAAAAAGCTGACTTGTCGATCTATGTTGTGAGGGCCAACTATTCCAAAAAAGATTTTCTGAAAAACCTCGACCGGATCGTCTCCATCAACAAGCTGACCAACGTGGCCGTCGTGCTCAATGCATTGCCCAGTTCAGGGAAAACATATGGCTATGGTTATTACCATGAAGACCAGAATAAAAAAAGTTGGGTGAATAAAATTTTCCGCCGATAGCGTGTTCTCCTTTTTTTTTCGCAAGCGCCGCCCCGCAAGACCTTTGCCGACCGACATGCATTCCCACCTGCTGCCGGGTGTGGATGATGGGGTAAAAACTATAGAAGAGTCGTTTAGGGTTATTGATCAACTCCTGGAATTGGGGTATCAAAAAATAATTACCACACCCCATATCATGTCGGACTATTATGGGAATACATCTGCATCGATCCTGAACGCCTATGAGAATTTTTTACCAGTTCTCCGGGAGCATGGATATACATTCCAATTTTATTGCGCCGCTGAGTATTACCTCGATGAAAATTTCTATGAACTCGTCCGAAAAAAGGAAAAACTATTGACGTTTGGTGACCGGTACGTCCTGTTCGAAACAAACGCAGTCAGCGAACCTTTGCAATTAAAAGAATTTGTTTTCGCCATGACTTCGCAGGGTTACAAGCCCATCCTTGCACATCCGGAGCGCTATCAGTATATGACCCTAGACAAGGCTGATGACTTGAGGTGCCGGGGTGTACTTCTGCAAGTGAACCTCCTTTCTCTGACAGGATACTATGGCCCACCCATGCAAAAACTGGCAGAAAAACTTATTGATCGCGGGTGGGTGGATTTGCTGGGCAGTGACTGCCACAATCTTGAGCAGATTTCATGGCTGAGAAAAGTGCAACAAACAAATATTTACTTGAAGGCCACCGACTTACCCTTGCTGAATTATTCCTTATGAGTATAGCGATCACAGGAGCCACAGGTCTTTTGGGCGGTCACCTGGTAGAAAAATTCAGGGCTGAAGGCATAGCCCCCACGGCCGTTCACCGACCCGGAACCAAACCACACTTTTCACCGGATGTTATCACCCGACCTGCTGATGTACTCGATCAGGTTTCATTGGAAGAAGCACTTGAAGGAGCCACTACTGTAATTCACGCTGCTGCATTTGTCTCATTTAATCCGCGGCAGCAAAAGAAAATATATGAAATCAATGTTGAAGGCACCAAGCATGTGGTCGACACATGCCTTCACCTGGGGATCAAAAATTTGATTTACATCAGCTCGGTAGCAGCCCTCGGCCGAAAATCCGGTGAAGTACTCAATGAAGAAAGTAAATGGATGGGTGTGCGCTCTTCGGATTATGCGGAATCAAAATACCTCGCCGAGCTGGAGGTATTCAGGGGTGCTGAAGAAGGACTTACTGTGAGCCTCGTGAATCCAGCCGTCATCCTCTCTGCTGCACAACCCGCCAGAAGCAGCGCCACATTATTTGACTATGTGTGGAACGAGAATCATTTTTACACAAACGGCCTACTGAATTATGTCGATGCACGCGACGTGGCAGAAGTGGTATTTCAGCTTTTCAACAAACCACAGGCTGGGGAAAAATTTATTCTTGCCACCGGAAACATTACTTATAAAGAGTTTTTTTTACGTGTGGCTTCCCATCTTGGCAAGAGCGCTCCTTCAATAAGAATTTCCTCAAGCCTTTCCTATTGGGCAGGCTGGGCGGAAGAGGTGCGCGCCGTGCTCCTTCAACGGGAGCCCATCGTGACGCGCCAGTCGGCTAAGATGGCCTTACAATCGTATCGCTATGATCCAGGCAAAGTAAAAGCTTGCTTGGGAATCCAATTCCGATCACTGGATGACACCCTTGCCTGGTGCTGCGAAGATTTCCTGCGAAATGTTAAGCCTAACAAATAAAATATACAAGTTGCAGTTGGTAGATTATTACCGGACTTTTGAACCCGAATAGGGCCTCAGATTAATTTAGAGCCCTATTTTTTAATATTCGTGACCAGTTTCGTATTTTGGTCAAACCCTTTGAGCATGGCGCAGGAATTCAGAAAACGGGAGGAGGAAGAGGAGTTGATCAGAAGTTTTGAAGAAATTCTCAAAAAAAAATCGAGCGGTTTTTTTGATCTCGAGGCCTACGAAACAATCATCTACTATTACCTCGACCGCAACAAGCACAAGAAAGCGTTGTCGGCTGTAACGATGGCGATGGAGCAGTATCCATATTCTACAGAACTGATCGCCGTCAAAGCCCAGGTTCTTTCAAACCTCCAACGATATGATGAAGCGCTTGAACTTCTGGAGCAAGCCTTTAACCTTCATCCGGCCGACCTTGACATATTATTGTCAATGGGCTCAATCTTCTCATTGCAGGGAAACCACGATAAGGCGATTGAATTATACGAACAGGCATTGTTGGTGACAGAAGAAGATAAGGATGAAATATATTATAGCCTGGGACTGGCCTATCAGAGCAAGGAAGACTATGACCAGGCCATTGAAAGTTATAAAAAATCAGTAGAAGAAAATCTCAACCACGAGGGCTCCCTGTACGAACTGGCTTATTGCCTGGACATTGTGGGGCAACTGGAAAATAGCTTATCGTACTACAAAAAATTCATCGACGAAGATCCCTTCTCTGCGCCCGCCTGGTACAACCTTGGAATCGTATGTAACAAGCTTGAGCTGTATGATGAAGCCATTGAGGCCTATGAATATGCATTGGCCCTGGATGAGAACTTTGCATCGGCGTGGTTCAACATGGGCAATTCGTTCATGAACAAACAAGATTTTACAAAGGCTTTGGAGGGTTTTCGTAAGACCATCGAGATTGAAGGACCAAGCCCGGAGGTGTATTGCTGCATGGGTGCCGCACACGAAGGTTTGGAACAATACGATCAAGGCCTAAAATTTTTTCAAAAATCCACGAAGCTGGATTCGATGTACGATGA
>JAYVEZ010000279.1:0-4320 GCA_043773645.1 Cytophagales bacterium | reverse complement strand
TCCTACCTGGTGGTCGCTGATGCGGAGGGTATCGTAATAATCACCCCCCACCTCATCTGCTGATTCTGAAAAGGCAGCAATGTCAAAATCCGCATCTTTCTCCAACCGGTCAGGCAACAAACTTTTCTGAACGGTTTTAGCAATCTTTAATTCCTCTTTATAGCGTTCATTCTGGATGGCCTCCTTCAGCAACCTAAAGTTTTCAATGGATATCCCTGCCTGGTTGGCGAAGGCTGAAACAATTTGCGTCATCTCCTTATTAAAACCTTCCGGCAGCTCCTTGAGCAAGGCGAGGGTGCCTATCTTTTCTCCTTTCACCTGGACCGGAAAGGCCATCAGGGAACGAAACCGGGTGCCCTTGAGGTTGGCGAGGTGATCGGAAAGATTGCGGGTCTTATCACTGCTTTGATCAAGAATGCCTTTTACATGTCTCCCATTCAGATGTTCCTGAATTTTACGGGCGTCCGCTTCTGTGATCTGATAGGTTTGAAGCCTGCTTTGATCGTGCTCTCCTTTGATCTCTAACCAGGCGGCATCCGCAAACACTGAACTTACTGAACTCTCTAAAAGAATCTTATAGACACTCTCTTCACTTTGTTCCGTTTGCACGGATTGACTGATGCGCTGAAAGTTTACTACTTCTTCCAACTTTTGCTCGAACACAGATGAGGTTGGCAAATTGAATAGAATAACGAGAAAGGAAAAGATGCTGTAGAGCATCACAAACGAGAACAGGTAAATGTTAAACACGTGGCTCTGGAAATCCAGGAACACCGTCGACTGAATCCTGATTTCATCCGAAAAATGATTGACTGTAAATAAGAAATAACCCAGGTAGAAGAACGACAGCAGCAACAGCAACAGGCTCGTCCACTTCTGCTTGAAATTCAAGTACGCCACCCATTTCATGTTGGCGGAAAGAACGAGGGCCAGCAAACCGGTAACAATGCTTATGCTGGTGAACAACCATTCCTTGACCGCGATTTGCAAATTATCCGATAACAATACCACGAGCAGGGCCATCTCGAATACAAACCATCCCCGGATAAGCCATTTGGATTTTTGATATAGGATGAGCCGCTTCCAGCACGTGCCGGCTGCAATCAGAAAACTCAGCAACAGCCCAAGGTTGACCAGGTACTCTACATCAACAAAGAAGACATTGGAAGCAAGCTTTGTGGAGCCAAGGAGAAAATCAAGTATCCGCAGCGACAGCGAAATAACGGTGGCGACCAATCCTGTCGCAAAGACCCTCCAAAGTAGATCAGTAAAATTGAGGGACTCATCTCTTTCAATTTTGAATTTGTAGTAGTAGAAGAGGCTGATGACAAACAAGTCCAGCATGACCTTCGGGAGCCAGGGGGCGTCTGGCGTGAGGCCTTTGATGTCGCTGAATACTACGGTAATGTCCGAAAAGACCATGACCAGCCATGCGACTGTAGCCGCTAGGAAAGTAAGCCGAATAAGTGCTTTGGTCTTCACAGAGTCTTTCTTTCAATCCATCCAGGTCTGTCTAACGGAAGGAATGTGCTAAGATCGTAAAGTTTTAAAATTACTTTCTACTGTAATTGGGGGCTTCGCGGGTTATGGCAATATCATGCGGGTGACTTTCGGTAACGCCGGCTGCGGTAATTTTTACAAATTTTGCCTGCTTTAGTTTTTCGATGTTTTTTGCACCGCAATACCCCATTCCCGCCTTGAGTCCGCCCACCATTTGATAGAGCACTTCGGAAACCAAACCCTTAAAGGGCACCCGACCGGATATCCCTTCGGGGACAAGTTTCTTAAGGTCCTCTTCTGCATCTTGAAAATAACGGTCTTTTGATCCGTCATCCATGGCCTCGATGGAGCCCATGCCACGGTACGACTTGAATTTTCTCCCTTCGTATATGATCATCTCCCCTGGTGCCTCATCTGTTCCGGCGAGCATTGAACCAATCATGATAGAGTCTGCACCGGCGGCTATTGCCTTTACCATATCGCCTGAGAACCTAATGCCTCCGTCGGCAATAATCTTAACGCCTGAGCCTTTAACTGCTTTGGCAGCTTCATACACAGCCGATAGTTGCGGTAAGCCAACGCCAGCCACCACGCGGGTTGTACAAATGCTTCCGGGACCTACTCCTACCTTGATGGCATCTGCTCCCAGTTTGGCAAGAGCCTTCGCGGCTTCTCCTGTGGCGACATTACCCACAATCAACTCAAGCTCGGGATACTTCTTCTTCACCTTCCTGGCCGCATCCATTACGTAGACGGAATGCCCATGGGCTGTGTCAATACTGATGACGTCCACGCCGGCAGCCTTGAGTGCTTCGATGCGGGTGAGAATGTCCACAGTCACGCCGACCGCGGCTCCGACGCGCAGCCTGCCAAATTGATCCTGGCAGGCGTGGGGCTTGTTCTTCTTTTTCAGAATGTCTTTGTAAGTGACAAGTCCAGTGAGCTTACCCTTTTTGTTTACGATGGGCAACTTTTCAATCTTATAATTCTGCAAAAGGATTTCCGCCTTTTCCAGGGTAATTCCTTCCGGAGCCGTGATGAGATTTTCCTTGGTCATGATCTTTTCAATCGGCAAGGACATGTCTTTTTGAAAACGCAAATCACGGTTCGTGATAATGCCAACCAGTTTCCCATTTCCATCAATTACCGGTATGCCCCCGATCTTGAATTCACGCATGATCTTTTCGGCATCCCGCACCGTGGAGTTAATTCGCAGGGTGATCGGGTCGAGGATGAGGCCACTTTGAGAGCGTTTCACTTTTCGAACTTGGTCGGCCTGAGCCTCAATACTCATATTTTTGTGGATGAAACCAATACCACCCTCCAGTGCCATACCGATTGCCATTGCTGATTCAGTCACCGTATCCATGGCTGCCGACAGGATGGGAATATTCAGTTTGATGTTGCTGGTAAGGTACGTCGTGGTGTTCGTCTCGCGGGGAAGTACTTCGCTGTAGGCTGGCACAAGGAGCACGTCATCGTAGGTGAGTGCTTCAAAAAGGAACTTTGCAGAGTCTAAGGCCATGGCAAATAATAGTTTACGATTGATTATTTGCCGGGTAAAGCTAATGGCTGGTGGGGTCATTCGCTAATGCAACGGGCCCCTCCCAAGTATTTTTGGAGAAGAAATGGCAAAACGAGCTTTACACCTCAATTGAAAAGATCAAAAGCTATATTTGGCGTATGAAAAGACTCTTGCTGCTTGCTTCACTTTCTTTATTCAGTGGCATTTCATTCGCCCAGTACCAAACGGGCAAGGCATCCTTCTACGCAGACAAGTTTGAAGGTCACCTCACTGCCAGCGGTGAAAAATACAAGCATTCAAAGCTCACGGCGGCACACAAAAGCCTCCCTTTTGGTACGAAGGTCCGCGTAACGAATCTCGGGAACAATCTGTCAGTGGAAGTGGTGGTTAATGACCGCGGTCCCTATGCTGAAGGGCGCATTATCGATTTGTCGAAGTCTGCGGCAGAGAAACTAGGTTATGTCAGTCAGGGCCTGGCCGAAGTGAAACTTGAAATTGTGGATGCCGGCGATGGCAAGAGCGGCATGGAGGTAAAACCGATTGACAGGGTCTCTGTAGATGAAAAGGAATTCTACGATTTCGAAATCGCACGACTTCAGCCAAAGGGCTACGGCGTTCAGATCGGAACCTATCAGGAGTTGGTAAACCTCATGCGCCTTGCAGACAACCTGAAAAATTCATACAAGAAGAAGGTAGTTGTTCAAGTGAAGATTCTGAATGGAGTGAAATACTACAGCATCATCCTGGGTCAATTTTCAACCCGCGACAAGGCGGACAAATTTCTGGCCTCCATCAAACCCAAGTATCCGGATGCCTTCATTGCCGAGTTTAAGAGCATAGCGAGATAAAACAAGAAGAGGTTATCTACTACTTCCCCCATAGACTTTGATTTTCTGCATCAAACCTTTCCGATCCACGCTAACAGGTTATAGTTTTCCGTAAATACGATCCATGGAATTTTTTGGATATGTTGCATCAATCTTTGTGGGCATTGTATTGGGAATGCTGGGAGGAGGAGGCTCGATCCTTTCAATACCCATTCTTGTGTACCTGTTTCATATTGAGCCCGTCAAAGCATCTGCTTACTCTCTATTTATTGTTGGTGTCACGAGTCTGGTCGGATCAATTCCAAAATACCGCGAGCACCTTGTGAATCTTCGCACAGGCATTGTCTTTGGTATCCCTTCGATCATCACTATTTTCTGCACCCGCAAATGGATTGTGCCTGCGATTCCTGACGTAATCTTTACAACGGGCGAACTGATCCTCACCAAGCGAATCCTTGTCCTTGGAAT
>JAYVEZ010000278.1:0-2799 GCA_043773645.1 Cytophagales bacterium | reverse complement strand
GAGCCATGCCATACCTCCGGGTTAAGTTTGTCCATATACCTCCTTTCACTGATGCGGTCTTCCTTAATGAGATTCATGGGCAGTTCATACCGCCGACTATCTAGAAAGAATAAATACACTGAAGAGTTGCCAAACGAAAATAATCCCACCAGAAAACTTGCGAACATGAACGCAGACAATTTTATCTGGTTACTCATATGCGAGGCTATAATTTGAAGGTTGCTTCGCCAGATAAATCCCAGGGAGACAGAATTCCAAAATCGATAGACGGGTAAATAAAGATTGAATTTTCCGATCATGAAAAAACCATCAGGCTTCCGGAGCGGCCCATGAAAGAAAAGGTCGAACATGAATAAGAGGAGACTCACTGAGAGTGGAAGGGATATTAAAGGAATTGAAATGCTTTTCAGGAGTGGGTTCTCAATCCAGAAAGGAATGATGCATAACATACTGCAAGCAAAGAACCCGATAAACATGATTGAAATCGTAAATGATAACGAAAACAATATGCTGCAAAACTTGTCAACGTTGGCGATGTGACTGCCCAGGTTAAATCGGCCGGCGATGGAATGGAAAGGTTCACCATACTTTAGTTTGTCCAGGTCGATCCCTTCCGGGTAAAGCTTTTGCAGGGAAATCAGCGAGAGCCAATAGGACCGCGTGATCAGGTGAACGGCAAAATAGAACATCAATATGCGGATCGCGTACGCCGGCAACAGGATAATCCAGGAATAGGCGCCAATATAATCCCACCGGTCTGCTTCGATTGTCAATGCATCATATAACTGCAGCAATGAGAATATGGCTCCACCCGTTACGAGTAGTTCAACTTCCCATGACCTGGTCTGAACCCATTTGGGTACCTCAGGCAATTGACTTTTGGTTGGTTCCATTTTTAAGCAAGAAGTAAACAAGTCATCTTAAATACAATTTAAGTGTTACCTATCAATAAGAAACGGGTCATTTATTTGATTCGCACCGGCACGCGCTTGCAAGCGCCGCGCCATAGGGCTGGGTGGAGCGCACTACACTACTCACCGTATGGTATCCAGATATTCTTTATCTGTGTCGCATATCTCAAGAATTGCTCACCTTCACCCTGTCCGGCTTCCAACCAATTGCGGGACTTCCCGTAATTCACCCAGGTGCGTTTCATGTTTTCTGCTGCCGCAATTTCAATGGCTTTACTCCCCTCACGACTTCCAAAATACCATAGCCCATCCACATCGTCATGGTTGGCAAGTACACCCGATAATTCCTCTTTCTTGCCGGTAATGATGTTGAGCGCTCCACCAGGAACGTCAGAAGTCTCCAACACCTGATATAGATCCGTTGCGGAGAGTGGGGAAGTTTCTGAGGGTATTGCGACAACCCGATTGCCCATACTGAAAGCAGGTATCACGGTGGAAATAAACCCAAGCAGCGGTGCATGTTCCGGACACACAATGCCCATCACCCCCAACGCTTCTGGCATGGCCAGCGTAACATTTCGAACGGTGGTATGATGAACGTTTCCATCATATTTATCTGCGAGCGCGGCATAGCGGTAGATCCGTTCAATTGATGTCTCCACTTCCTGTTCAGCGTCCTTGGAAGAAACGGCAAGCTGCTGGATGATGCGCTCGGCAAATTCATCTTTTCGAACAAAAAGGTTCTCTGCCAGATAAAACAGGATCTGAGCGCGGGCATGGCCTGTGAGATTGCTCCATCCCTCCGCAGCGTGTGCAGCTTCTACGGCGTTGCGGACATCTTTTCTATTCCCTGCCCCCACTTCGGCAATCTGGTTCCCGTAGGGATCAGAAATTTTCATGCTGTATCCTGAATCGGGCCGGGCTTGCTTGCCGCCAACAAAGAGTTTGATCGTTCTGTCAATCTCAGGAATGACGATGGTTGCCTTTTTCTTTTTGGCGGTAGCCAATGACTTTGGTGAAGTTGAAGTCAATTTGTCCTCGGCCTTCAATTTAACATACTCGAGCAGCCCTTCTTTTCCACCTTCCCTGCCAAAGCCTGATTCGCGATACCCGCCAAAGCCGGAAGCTGCATCAAATACATTGGTGCAATTGATCCACACAGTTCCCGCCTTGATCTTGGGCGCCACATCCAGAGCCAGGTTGATATTCTCTGTCCATAGGCTGGATGCCAGTCCGTAACGCGTGTTGTTGGCAAGTTTAACAGCCTCTTGATGAGTTCTGAATGTCATGGCTACCAGTACCGGTCCAAAAATTTCTATTTGAGCAATGGTTGCTGACGGTGAAACATCGGTAAACAAAGTGGGGGGATAGAAATAACCGTCCTTGGGACAAGACCAGCTGGGTTGCCACATCACTCCCCCTTCTTCAACACCTTGTGCAACCAGCTTTTCAATGGTAGCAAGTTGAACAGGCGCGATGATTGCACCAATGTCAACACCCTTGTCAAGGGAATTGCCAACCACCAATTTTTCCATCCTGGCCTTAATTTTCTTGTACAGCTTTTCTGCGATGCCTTCTTGCACCAATAGCCTTGATCCGGCGCAGCACACTTGCCCCTGGTTGAACCAAATGGCATCGACCACACCTTCGACTACGCTATCAAGATCGGCATCTTCAAAAACAATGAAGGGTGATTTTCCGCCCAGCTCCAAGGATAATTTTTTACCAGTTCCTGCGGTGGCCCTCCGGATAATCCTACCCACATCCGTTGAACCGGTGAAGGCAATCTTATCGACGTCCGGATGGTTCACCAAAGCGGCGCCGGTTTCGCCTGCACCCGTGACGATGTTCACAACACCGGATGGCAAGCCTACCTGTTCACAAATTT
>JAYVEZ010000277.1:0-2186 GCA_043773645.1 Cytophagales bacterium | reverse complement strand
GAAACGGACTTCATCAGCAACAATGACCAATATATTGACCAGGACGTCCTGGTTTCGACCGATACACTTGATGAACTGATATTGACAGGGGGTAGGTATGGACTGCACCTTACGACCAACACACTCAACAGGAAGCAGTATGCTTCTGAGGGCAAGGCCTACTATTTTGGTTTTGACTATTTCAACTTGAATGAAGACCTAAATCCAGGCACGACATCAACCCTGAGAAGCACCAAAGTGGAGCAATTGCCGAGGTCCTGGTTTCGTGGCACCGTAGTCCTGGAACAATATTTTAGAAAGGGCATCTACAGTTCGGGATATTACTTGCATGCGGTCCTTTCGAATCAGCCTCTGTTCGCCAACTACTATGGGACGATCATCAATGCCCCTGGGTTCTTTCCATTGCAGGATAGCCGAACTTTATTGCTGCCAAACTTTCGGGCATTCAACTTTGTCGCTGGCGGCTGGCGTAACGTTTTTTCGCTGCGGAAGAACCTTGATTTCCGGCTCGAAGGATACCTTTTTAAGCCATTACAAGCCATTGTTCAGGGTATCAATCAGGAGCCCGCGTTCAGCAATGAAATCACCAAGATCTATTTCGCTGGTACCGCGGGGCTTGTCATGCACTCCACTGTTGGGCCCATTAGTCTCAGCGTAAATTATTATGACGACAAGAAAAACCAGCTGGGGGTTCTCCTTCACATTGGCTTCTTATTGTTTAATAAGACTTCGCTGGAGTAAAATATCCTATCTTAGCCCCCAATTTTGAACAGAAGACCGCTGTCAGGGGTATCCTTTTTGAAATTTTAATTAAGTTTAGCTTTTGAATCTCATCTCAAAGATCATTCACTCATGAAGAGATACTTACCCCCTCTCCTGGCATGCTTCATTGGCGCCTTTCAGGCCAACAGTCAGGTTGTACAATGGGCTTCTAAAGTCATTGGCTTTTCCACTGAATTGACGCCGGTACAATATTCGGCCGAGCAGGCTCTGGGTAAACCTAACGTCCTGAGCAAAGGACAACTTACTGGGGGTCAAAATCCCAATGCCTGGACCCCGGACAAACCCAAGCGCCAGGAGTTTTTGAAGCTTGGATATGCAACCCCAATGCAAATCCAACAAGTTGCCATTGCTGAATCCCATAACCCGAGTGCTCTATTTAAAGTCTACGTGTACGATGAAAAGGGCACTGAACATTTGATACGAAGCTTTAATCCCAACCCCGTTCCGTTGAAAGGCAGGATGCTGAATGTCGTTTTTGAAAAGACACCCTACAAAGTTGCTGCAGTTAAACTTGAATTCGATGGCGAGGCGCTGGCAGACTATTTTTCCATTGACGCAGTTGCCATCTCCGATGTCAGCATCCCCATCATCGCAGACATCTCCATTCCTGAAATGCTCAGCAAAGGACTCGCCATTGAGCAATTGGATAAAAACGTAAACAGCGAATACAGTGAATTGAACCCACTCCTCTCCCCAGATGGAAAGACCCTTTACTTTTCACGTAAGAATCACCCGGACAACATGGGTGGTGTCAATGACAAGGAGGATATCTGGTATTCCGAATTGGGTGCAGATGGAAAGTGGACACTGGCAAAGAACATGGGACCCAAATTTAATAATGCAGGTCCCAATTTTGTGAATGCTGTCGCCTCGACTCCGGATGGCCAATCCGTACTGATCTTGGGTAATAAATATTTACCGAATGGAAAGATGCTCGCCGGAGTTTCCATGAGCACCAATATGAATGGCAATTGGTCCAAGCCCATGGCCCTCGATATTGAAAATGATTATAACTTCAATGAGAAAGCAAACTACTTCCTGGCCAATTCACGAAAGACATTGCTGATGTCCATCGAACGGGAAGACTCCAGGGGAGGACGCGACATTTATGTGAGCTTCCAGAAGAACGACAGCACCTGGAAGGAACCCATTAACCTGGGCAGCATCATCAACACGGCCAATGAAGAGTCGGCACCGTTTCTGGCTTCTGATGATAAAACTCTATACTTCTCATCCAATGGCTTTAGTGGCTATGGCGGCGCTGATGTATACATGTCAAAGCGTCTGGATGATACGTGGACAAACTGGTCAGAGCCGCAGAACATGGGCCCCGACATCAACTCAAAGTTGGATGATCTCTTCTTTAATGTTCCCTCCACCAGTGAGTTTGCATATTACTCCCG
>JAYVEZ010000276.1:0-2176 GCA_043773645.1 Cytophagales bacterium | reverse complement strand
ATTCATGACTAAGATCAATGACTATGATTCTGATTTCAAGGACGTGCAAGGTCAGGAGAATATTAAACGGGCGCTGGAGATCGCAGCAGCCGGTGGTCACAATGTGATTATGATCGGGCCTCCTGGAGCCGGGAAGACAATGTTGGCCAAGCGCTTGCCGACGATTCTTCCCCCGCTTTCGCTGAATGAAGCACTGGAGACAACCAAAATTCATTCCGTCGCCGGAAGACTGGGAAAGGATGCAGCCCTGCTGACCACGCGCCCGTTTCGCTCACCCCATCATACGATATCAGATGTTGCCCTGGTAGGAGGAGGTGGAAACCCACAACCGGGAGAAATTTCACTTTCGCACAACGGTGTCCTTTTTCTCGATGAGCTTCCGGAATTTAAACGGACGGTTTTGGAAGTCATGCGTCAGCCTATGGAGGAACGTCGCGTGACCATTTCCCGCGCAAAAGTCTCTATTGACTTTCCTGCCAATTTTATGTTGGTGGCCAGCATGAACCCTTGTCCTTGCGGATACTACAATCACCCCGAGAAAGAGTGCGTTTGCGGACCCGGTGTGGTGCAGCGTTATCTGAGTAAAGTCAGTGGCCCGTTACTGGATCGCATCGACTTGCACGTGGAGGTCGTTCCCGTAAGTTTTGATGAGATGATCTCGAAGCGAAAAACAGAAACCAGTGCAGAGGTTCGCGAGCGTGTGGTGAAGGCCCGGCAAGTTCAGGAAGAGCGTTTCAAAGACCAGAACAACATCTATTGCAATGCCATGATGCCTTCCAATATGGTGAAAGACATTTGCGAGATCACCGACGCGGGCCGGACGTTATTGAAAACGGCCATGGAGCGTTTGGGCTTGTCTGCTCGTGCCTATGATCGCATATTGAAAGTTTCCAGGACCATTGCCGACCTGGCCGCTTCGCCTGAAATCAAGATTGAACATTTGGCGGAAGCCATTCAGTATCGCAGTCTGGACCGGGCCGGGTGGGCAGGATAAATTCTCCTCACCCCTTTCCCCTCTCCACTTTGGAGAGGGGCAGGGGGTGAGGAAGCACAGTAGTTCCTTTATATTAATATTGCATGAGTGAAGAAAACGATTCTTATTTATGGTCTCTCGCTGGCAGCCTTGATAGGGCTTTTGCGCCTCATTGAGTATCGCTATTTAATACACGATCTTACGCTTGAATTCTATGTTGGAGCCATAGCGCTGGTTTTTACCGCTTTGGGAGTTTGGGCCGGACTTCAGCTTACCCGAAAAAGAACGGTGTTGGCAAATTCAAATTTTGTTTTGAATGCGACCGAGTTAGGGCGACTGGGAATCAGTCCGCGTGAGCTGGAAGTGTTGGACCTAATGTCCTGTGGGCTATCTAACCAGGAGATTGCAGACCACCTTTTTGTTTCGCTCCACACAGTAAAAAGTCACACCGCCAGTCTTTTTTTGAAGCTGGATGTAAGACGGCGCACTCAGGCCATCCGGAAGGCCAAAGAATTGCAGCTAATTCGCTAGTCCTTTCGATTGATTGTGTTAAAATCACACTTTAGTATGAGGATTTTGGACTCCTTGGCGACCATTTTTGGCTTGTTGTTTTACTAAACCCATCATTATGAAAAGAGTTGTTCTTATCTACGGCGTGATCTCGGGAGCGATCATTTTCGCCATGTTTATGATTACCTGGCCACTGTACAAAAATGGTTTACTCAGTATGGACCATGGTGAGATCCTTGGCTATACGACAATGGTCATCGCGTTGTCTTTGATCTTTTTTGGTGTGAAGTCATTTCGCGATAACCATCTCCATGGAGCCATCCCGTTTGGAAGAGCCTTCGTGTTGGGCTTGTCGATCGCCGGGGTTGCGTCTTTGTTTTATGCCATTTCCTGGGAAATAATTTTCAACCTGTTTATGCCGGATTTCATGGATCAGTACGCCAATATGTGTATTGCCAAAGCAAAGGCTGGGAACGCCACTGAGGCCGAACTCCAAAAAGTGATGAGTCAGATAGACCAGATGCGGGGATTATATAAGAACCCCTTCCTGCGATTCGGCGTTACGATGGCTGAAATACTTCCTGTCGGCATCCTTGTGGCATTGATCAGCGCAGCGATTTTGAGAAAAAAAGAAGTGTTGCCGGCTTAAATAGATGGAAGAGTTCCAGATTGTTTGGCGGCAAGGATACTGCG
>JAYVEZ010000275.1:0-2168 GCA_043773645.1 Cytophagales bacterium | reverse complement strand
CCATTGATAAACATTTCCTCAGAAATGGCAGGCATGCACATCCTCTCCAGCGACTTCAACAGGCGTTGGTGATGCTTAAGCACACGAAAAATACTGACGTTTCCGTCTTTATTGCGATACGCCTTGAGGCCTTCAAAGACGGATTGACCATAATGAAGCGCAAGCATGGCCGGAGTAATCGTCAGCTCGGCATAGGGCACGACCGCAGGCGAAAGCCACTTTCCCTTGTCATATTCTGCTAAAAACATATGATCAGAAAGGTGTTTGCCGAATTCAAGCTCATTGAAATCAATTTCTGAAATTCTGGAACGCTTTGTCTTTTGGACGCGAATGGAGTCCGTGAGGGTATTCATAGGGTTTTGATTGAAGGTCAAGGTAAAACTTTTTGCCGAATTGCTCACAAGCTATTGACGGTGGCGTGTGAAAGTGCTTTCAGTAAATCGTTGATCGTCACCAGATGGTGGTCATCGTGTTCGGCATCAAACCACGCAAGATCAACCGGTGTGAGTTGCACTTTCAACCTTGGATGAAGCGATGATTTTTGAAGATCCGACTCCATCAGGTCACGGTATTTTGCGAGGTTGTTTTTCCTGTGATCTTTGAAAAAGGCAAGGACCTGGCCGACAGGCTGTGCATTGTAATCACCACCGGGTTCGAATACAGCCGGAGAGAGTGGAGAAACCCCGGACACTATTTCATCGATACGCCGGTTGGCAATTTGATCCACTTCAGCCAAATGTCCAATGTTCTGTTTCACCGACCATTTGGTGTTGAGTTTGGTAGAAAGCATTTCCTCCGGAAAATCTTTCACTTTTTCTTCCAGGCGAAGGATCGTACCTTCCAATCGTTCCAGATAAAAGGGCAACATGGCTGGCGATAAACCAAAGGTGAATTGACGTTCGAACCACTTTAACTTTTTCATACTTATTGAATTATTCGTTTTCCTACGATGACCAGACTGCGCTCGATCCCATCGAGCACGGCGATATTGGGAAGTAAAGCCCAGTCCTGAAATCCTGCATGAGTGAACAACTTCAAGCTGGATTCGTTGTGAGAAAAAATGAACCCGAGTAAGGTTTTTATTTTAAGGTCGCTGCAACGTTCCATGCAGTATCCCAATACTTTTTTTCCGAGCCCTCTACCCCGCACCGACTGATCAAGGTAAATACTTATTTCAGCTGTCGCATCGTAGGCGGGCCGGCCATAAAAGGATTGAAAGCTGATCCAGCCCATTATTTTTTTCTCTTGATCATCTACGATCCAAAGGGGTCTTGTGTCGGAATGTTCCTTGAACCACAACAGACGGCTCTCGACAGAAACAACTTCCGTATCGGCTGTCACCATCCTGCCCGGTATAGTCGAATTGTAGATTTCAACGATCCGGTTAAGGTCTTCCAACGTTGCATTCCTGTAGCGGACGATCTCAGCGGAACGGAGATTCAATTCCATTTTGATATCGCTCCGCTGATAGGGGCCGTCCAAGGGGATTTCCTGAAAGCCAAGTTTGCGATACAAAACGATGGCCGTTGGCAGCTTGGTGTTTGAATATAAAATAATTCTCTTTGCTCCTGCCTGCTTCGCCCTTTCGATGGCGGCTTCCGCCAATGCCCTTCCTATTTTCTTGC
Source organism: Cytophagales bacterium (assembly GCA_043773645.1). Classification (GTDB taxonomy): domain Bacteria; phylum Bacteroidota; class Bacteroidia; order Cytophagales; family Cyclobacteriaceae; genus ELB16-189. The sequence continues at coordinate 543 of JAYVEZ010000275.1, read as the reverse complement.
CCTGAAACCGCTCCTCTACAGCCATTTTGGTGAATTCATAAACGCCTGTTTCCACAAATTTCAAAGCGACTGTACCGGCCAGCTCTTTTTGCCAGGTTGCCATGAAAATCGATCCTCCTTTACTCAAAATATGCCTTTCCGGATAGAGCAGAACCTCGACATCGATCGGTTCCATCCAGAAATGCTTTTCGATCCAGCCACGGTTGAATTTCTCAAACCACGGCTGGTGTTCGGGCTGATAATCTATGATTTCGAGAACTGGGCTCTCCATATGTCCTTCAATTGATACCCTTTGTTGACAATATAAATTCCGGCAATGGTAATCAGGATCGCAATACCAATACGCATATTTAACATTTCATCAAGCACGAGCCAACCCAGCAACACGGCAACAATAGGGTTGATGTAAGCATACAGCGATACAATGGTCATGGGAAGCTTCTTGACTGCATATGAATAACAGGCATATCCGGCAACCGATCCCACCAGGATCAAATACACCAGGGCGGAAATTACCCCTCGCGACCAATGGATGTTACTGTA
>JAYVEZ010000274.1:0-19099 GCA_043773645.1 Cytophagales bacterium | reverse complement strand
TGAAGAATTGGGTCGCATGAAAGAGCTCATCCGCGTAGCCATGGAAGAGGGTGCGATGGGTACCACCTGTGCCTTGATCTACGCTCCCGACAACTATGCCACCACGGAAGAACTCATTGAACTCAGCAAAGTAGCCGCTTCTTACGGTGGTATGTACATTTCTCACATGCGAAGCGAGGGCAATGCCATTTTGAAGGCTGTGGATGAAACGATCCGAATAGCGCGTGAAGCAAACATGCCTGCCGAAATATATCATTTGAAAATGGGAGGCAAACAAAACTGGGGTAAGCTTGACTCTGTGATTGCAAAGATTGAAAAAGCGAATAAAGAAGGTCTGCACATCACGGCTGATATGTACAACTATACGGCTGGCGCCACCGGACTCGATGCAACCATGCCACCCTGGGTTCAGGAGGGTGGCATCAATGAATGGATCAAGAGATTAAAGAATCCAACCATAAGAAAAAAAGTGCTCGCAGAAATGAGAACGCCATCCGACAAATGGGAAAACCTCTTGTTGAATGCCGGTACCCCGGAAGGAGTTCTGCTGCTGGGCTTTACAAACGATTCACTCAAGCGATACACCGGAAAAACGCTGGGTGAGGTTGCGAAGATTTATGGGAAGACCCCTGAAGAGACCGCCATGGACCTCGTTATTGCTGACAGCACCCGGGTAGAAACAGCTTATTTCCTCATGAGTGAGGACAACATCAAACGACAGATTGCCTTGCCATTCGTAAGTTTTGGGTCTGACGCAGGTTCACCCACCGCTGCCGGCATGTTTTTGAAATACAAAGATCACCCGCGTGCTTATGGAAATTTTTCCCGGCTTTTGGGCAAATATGTTCGCGATGAAAAGGTGATTTCTTTGGAAGAAGCCATTCGCCGTTTAACTTCCTTGCCGGCTGGCAACCTAAAAATCAAAAGGCGTGGTGCATTGACACCCGGATTCTTTGCTGATGTGGTGGTGTTTGACCCCATGACCATTCAAGACCACGCGACATTTGAAAATCCTCACCAGTACAGCACGGGCATGGTTCATGTGTTCGTTAACGGGGCACAGGTAATCAAGGAAGGTAAGCATACTGGAGTAAGACCAGGCAGGATTGTCCGCGGCCCGGGCTGGAAGGAAAAGCATTAGAGGAGTCCAAACCTCCATCCTGTCTTCCAAAGACCCCTTATACCCCTTTGGCTTTGGATTAAAGTACTAATGCAATCCTTGCCTTTGATGCCGATGCATAGGCAGGGATACCCCTTTTGGGCCACTATATTTCGCAATGGATCCTTGTGATTTTCACAGCCTGGGAGTCATTGAAAATTTATTTGACATGGCCATTTCCGAAAGAGATGAAGAACCGATATATTCGATTCTTCATTACACTAAATCAAAAGCCATGAATTTTTCCGAAGTCCTGAGCATGTTTCGCCAAGGTAAAGGCAATGCAAAAAGTCACATGAAAAATCTAATTGAAATGGCGGCAGCTGACGGTCATTTCCATGACACGGAATTTGATTTACTGAAAATCATCGGCAAGCGAAACGGGATTTCTGAAAGCCAGTTGAAAGAAATCCGGAGTAATTCCAATGGAATTCAGTTTGAAATCCCAGCCGATAAAAAGGAAAAATTCCATCAATTGTATGACCTGGTGCACATGATGAGCATCGACAATGCCATTCATCCCGAAGAGCAAAAATTGTGTGAGATATTTGCGACCAAGTTTGGCTACTCACCGCGCAGCATCGGCGATCTGATATCAACAATCAGGGCCAACATAAAGAATGGCCAGAGCCACGATGAGACCATGAAAAGGGTCGATATGCTGTTGAACTAGCATTTTTTTGTGGTTTGGCTTCGTTACAGACCTTTTAGAAATTCGAACGCCCTAACTTCCATCCAGTTTTCCTCTTTAGACGCAATGGTAAATCCAGTATGGCCGCCCCGGATTGGTGTCTCCAGATAAACATGTTGGTGCGTTTTGGCAATATCAAAGGGAAAACAGGCTTCTGGAAGGAATGGATCGTTGAGGGCATTGACGATGAGCGTTGGCAAGGTGATGTGTGGAATATGAGGGAGAGAAGCCGCCCTTTCATAGAAATCCTTCGCATCCTTAAAACCATGCAAGGGTGCCGTGTAGCGGTTGTCGAATTCTTCAAAGGTCCTGACGGATTCAAATCCTCGGAAGGAGATAAGATCGGGGAAGCTTTCTGATTTGAGTTCTATTTTCTTCGCCAGCTTCTTGAGGAACCTGTTAAGATAAAATCGTTTTTCGGGCCGGTCCAATTCCTTCGCACTCGAGCCCAAGTGGCAGGGTACCGAAAATGCAACGGCACCACGGACAGCAACCGGCAACTGGCCGCTGTTTTCACCCAGGTATTTCAAGGTTAAGCTTCCCCCCATGCTGATCCCTACAAGTACAACAGAATCATATTGGCGTGACTGGATCGCATGTTCAACAACAACTTTTAAATCCTCTGTGGCTCCATGATGGTAGAACCGGGGAAGTCTGTTCATTTCGCCGCTGCAACTCCGACAATTCCACGCCAGCGCATCCCACCCGTGTTGATGGAAATACTTGGCCATCCCTTTGCTGTAATGACGTTCGCTGCTGCCTTCCAGTCCATGGCTTACGATCATCAATTTGCGCGACCCATTTCTCAGCCAATCGAGGTCAAGAAAATCGCCGTCAGGCAATTCCAATCTTTCGCGAGAATAGGTAACACCTTTGATTTTCCGAAAGGCACTCGGCAGGATGGTTTCTATATGACCATTGAAAAGATAGAAAGGGGCCTTGTAGTCAGAAGGTGTTATCAGGGGCATATCATTCCAACACGTCAGCAAATTCTTTTACACGGTCAAAGACCGAGCGGGCAAAAGGGCACAAGGGTAAGATCTTGATATTATTTTTGCGTGCATAATCTACTGCCGCGGCAACCAGTTGTTTCCCTGCATTTTTTCCTTTCAAAGCCTCCGACACTTCTGTGTGATCGATGATGATACGCGAAGGACCTGCTTTGGAATAGGTCATGAACGCCAGCCGCGTTCCGTCTTCCTCAATAAAGATGGTGCCTTTGCTGGTGGATTCTTCCCTTTGGATGTTCATGGATCAAGATTTGTAACGAACGCTTAAACCTGTCATGATCAAAAATAGGAATACGGCGAGCAACAATGCCAGCCTCAGGGTGAATACATCTGCCAGCAGGCCAATGATGGGGGGTCCAAAGAGAAATCCAGAATATCCTACGGTTGTTACCATGGCAAGACCCACCCCGGGCGGCAAATCTTTGGTATGACCCGCAATGCTGTAGGCAATCGGTACGATGGCGGAAAGACCAATCCCCACTATAAAAAGACCACCAATGACGGCAAAAGGATGAACGAAGATGATGGCCAGGCTGAGCCCAACTGTTGCCACCAGGCCACAAACAACCATGAGGGGCTTGTCGCCAAAGCGGACCCGCGCACCATCCCCAAACACTCGTCCGATGGTCATGGCCAATGCGAAGGCGGAGAGCCCGAGGGGAGCGAGGGCTGGATCGGCGTGGGCAATGTTTTCCATGTAGTTGGTACTCCAGTCGGCCATGGCGCCTTCACCGAGCATGCTGCAGAAAGCAATGATACCAATGCTCACCATCGCCGCATTGGGCAGCCGGAAGGCCGGACCCTCCAGGTCTTTGGTTTGGGGCTTGTCGTGGATTAGATAATAGCGCGCCACATACACAGTAATGAGACTGAGTGAACTGACGGTGACAAAATGTATGAAAAGTCCGGAGGTCAATTTTGTAAACAAGGATCCACCCACGGCGCCGGCCATCATGCCGATGCTGAACAAGGCGTGAAAAGAAGTCATGATGGGTTTGCCCAATTCCTTTTCTACCATGACGGCCTGGGAGTTCATGGCCACGTCCAGCATGCCGGAGGAGACTCCAAGCAAAAAGAACAATACAATCAACGACCCAAGGTTTGGCATCCACGGAATCAGCGGAATCAGTGCACAATAAAAGAATGCAGAGAAAATGGTAATCCGCCTGCTGCCGTTTCGGATGATCAGCCAACCTGTAAAAGGCATGGCAAACAGAGCGCCGATGGAAGAGGAGAGGAGCACCAGTCCTACAACACCGTCATTGATGTGGAATTGATCTTGAATCCGGGGCAGCCGTGAGAAATAATTGGCATGCACAAACCCGTTCAGAAAGAAAATAATCTTGACAGCGAGACGTGACGGGGACACAGTTGATTTATTTTTTTCGAAAGGTAGCCAAACAAAATAGGGCGGGTGGAGGCATGTAAGAATTTTCCATTCTTGTTGAGAACAATCGTTTGTGTCGGTTGAACCTCACAAAATTCATTGCGCTCCAGATTTTGCTAGGATGCTGGTTGTTTTCTCCGCTTTATCCATTTGTAGATCTCAAACCAGATGACCGAACAGAATCCCACGAAAGTGGCCAATCCATATTGCGGCGCGGATAGGGAATGCAATTGAAAGAACCGGCTAAACAAGGGTACATATAGCAAACTCAGCAACAACACCAGTGTCACCACGATCATGATGATTAGCAGCGGGTTCTTGTTGCGCAAGGAGGTGAACATTGAATAGTAGAATGACCGGTTGACAAGGGTAAGTACAATGTTGGCCACCACGAGTGATGTAAAAACCATTGACCGTGTAAGGTCTTCATTATATCCGTGGCGAATGGAATACTGGTAACTAAACAGGGTGCCCAGGGTGATTACCAACCCCTGAATCAGGCTGATGGTTAGGTCCTTCCATTCCAAAAAACTGTAGCTCATCATGCGCGGTGGTTGTTGCATGCTATTCTTTTCCAGCGGCTCGTTTTCGTAGATGATGGAGCATGTGGGTCCCATGATAAGTTCAAGAAAGATCACATGAACCGGTGAAAAAATATTGGGATAGATCCATCCCAGCAACAGGGGCATGGCCACCGTCAGGATAATGGGAATGTGGATGGAGATAATGTACTGGATTGCCTTTTTAAGGTTGTTGTAAATCTTCCTTCCCATGGCAATGGCAATGACCATTTTGCCGAGATCGTCATCTGTGAGAATCAGGGAGGAAGCCTGTTTGGCAATTTCAGTACCGCGCTTGCCCATCGCAATGCCGATATGCGCTGCCTTCAGTGCTGGTCCATCGTTAACCCCATCACCTGTCATTGCGACAATTTGATTTTGTTTTTTCAAGGAGTTGATGATCCGGAGTTTAGCTTCCGGGTACATGCGTGTAAAAATGGAGGTCTCTTTAACCTTTGCGTCGAACAGGTCATCGCTCAGGTCCATCAAGGCGGCACCATCAGCAACCTTCTCTGCACCCTTGAAGCCGGCCTGGCGGGCAATGGCCTGCGTGGTGATGGCATTGTCACCCGTGATGATTTTCAATTGGATGCCTGCCTGATCAAACTGATCGAAGACAGATTTAATGTTCGCTTTGGGCGGATCATAAAACCCGACCATGCCAAGAAATTTAAGTTTCAATTCCTCTTGTTCCTTGGGAAACACATTTCCTTCCATCGTCGATTCAGCCACCGCGAGTACGCGAAGTCCTTCTTTTGCTGCAATCGCGACCTGCTCCAACATCAGTTGCTGTTCGCTGGCGGATAAGGATGAATTCCTGATGATTCCCTCCGGAGCTCCTTTGCAGGCGATAATCCTTTTGCCGGCCGCATTCTCAAAAATGTGCGTCATCCTTGGAGGCTTTCCACCCAGTGGGTACTCATGCACCATTTTGAATGCTGGCCTTTCGTCTTGACTGAGTTTACCATATTCCTGGTGCAACACTTTTTCCATCGGATCGAAGGGCACCGGCTCGCTGGCCCACATGGCCATGCTCAACAGGTGCTGGGCTTCGGGAGTTGTCCACTCACTGGTTCTCAATGCCGCGTGTGAGGCGTACACATAAAACCAGGCGAGCTCCATGCGGTTCTCTGTGATCGTACCAGTCTTGTCGGTGCAGATGACGGTGGCAGAGCCAAGTGTCTCCACCGTCTTGGTTTGCTTTACAATGACACCTTCTTTCATGAGCCGCCAGGCACCCAGCGCCATGAACGTGGTGAAGGCCACAGGAATTTCTTCAGGAAGGACGGACATGGCAAGGGTGAGGCCCTTGAGGAGGCTGTCGAGGATTAGTCCGGAGTGATAGTAGTTGAGTCCCCAGATGAGAAGAAATACAACACCGCCTGCCAGGGCCATTTTCTTTACAAAATTTCCGATCTGCACTTGAAGAGGAGTTTTTTCCACTTTGATTTCTTCAAGTGATTTTCCGATCTTCCCCAACCGCGTGTTCACACCAATTTGTGTTACCTTATAAAGCACCAACCCTGATACCACCGTAGTGCCTTGAAATACTTTGTTGGCTTCAGGATCGCCAACAGTCTTTGCAACGGAGAAAGCTTCACCTGTAAGAATGGATTCATTCACCGAAAAATCATTGCCTTGCACCACTTCGCCATCGGCTGCTACCAGGGTTCCTTCTTCTGCCACGGCAAAATCCCCCACAACCATTTCTGATGTGAGGATGGAAACAACATGTCCGTTTCTCAAGACTTTTGCCTGCGCCTGGGTGTATGCTTTCAGTGCCTCGAGGGCCTTGCGACTTCTGGAATCCTGAAAGAATGAGATGGCAGATACGAGCAAAATGGCCGCCAGCATGAAGATGGCTTCGGGTGTTTCGCCGAGAACAAAATAAATGATAGATGCCGCCACCAGCAGAATAAACATCGGCTCGGTGATTGTTTCTTTCAGGGCCTTCCAGATACCTGAACGGGATTTGTCTTCTACGATGTTGCTTCCAAACTTCTCCCTGAATGATTTCACCTCTTCGTCGGTGAGGCCGGGGACGGAGAAGGGATTTGTAGGCATGTTATGGCGGTGAATTCACCTAAAAGTTAATAAAAACTCATGCCATGAGGTAATTAGCCACAGATTACACAGATTTCCACAGACCGATCTGTGAAAATCTGTGTAATCTGTGGCTAGAATTTATTTCGCGTAAGCCACCGCCCGCATCTCGCGGATCACCGTCACTTTGATCTGTCCGGGATACTGCATGTCGCGCTCAATCTTCTGTGATATCTCGAAACTCAATTGTCCTGCACGTTCGTCGGTTGCTTTTTCCGCATCGACAATCACACGCAACTCACGACCGGCCTGGATGGCGAAACATTTGTCCACACCTTCAAAGCTTAATCCCACTTGTTCTAATTCTTTCAGTCGGCGGGTATATTGTTCGATCACTTCACGGCGGGCACCGGGGCGCGCTCCACTGATGGCATCGCAAGCCTGCACGATGGGCGAAATGATACTGGTCATTTCAATTTCGTCGTGGTGAGCGCCGATGGCGTTGCACACAATGGGGTGTTCTTTGTATTTCTGTGCCAGTTCCATGCCTACGATGGCGTGGGGTTTTTCCAGTTCTTCCGGCCATACCTTGCCGATATCATGTAGTAATCCTGCCCGTTTGGCTTGCTTGACGTTGAGGCCAAGTTCAGCAGCCATGATTGCGCAGAGGTTCGCCACTTCACGGGAGTGTTGCAAGAGATTTTGTCCATAGGAAGAGCGGAAGCGCATACGTCCGATCATTTTGATCAGCTCGGGTGCCAGACCGTTGATACCCAGATCCATGACGGTACGCTCACCAATTTCAACCACTTCGTCATCGATGTTCTTGGTAGTCTTGGCGACGATCTCTTCGATGCGTGCCGGGTGGATGCGACCATCCTGAACCAGGCGATGAAGGGACAAGCGGGCGATTTCACGGCGTACGGGATCGAAACCCGAAATGATAATGGCTTCGGGTGTATCATCAACGATGAACTCAACACCGGTAGCGGCTTCCAGCGCCCGAATATTCCGTCCTTCACGGCCGATAATCTTTCCTTTTATGTCGTCACTTTCGATATTGAAAACCGAAACTGAATTTTCAACGGCGTGTTCAGTGGCGGTGCGTTGGATGGTGTCCACCACAAGCCGCTTGGCATCTTTGGTCGCTGTGAGCTTAGCCTGCTCCATGATGTCCTTGATGTAGGAGTTGGCTTTGGCCTGGGCCTCTTCTTTCATGGACTCCACAAGCTGATCGCGGGCCTGGTCTGCAGACAGTTTCGAGATGCTCTCCAGCACTTGCACTTTCTGCTGGTTAAAGCGGTCGAGTTCCTCTTTGCGTTTTTTCACGAGCTCATGCTGTTGGGCCAGGCTCTGCCGTTCTTCGTCCAGGTCAGCTTCTTTGCGCTTGGTTTGTTCGAGTTCTTTGGAAAGCTGGGCTTCGCGCTGCTTGATCTTCTGTTCGTTGCCGATAATTTGATTTTTCTTGCGGTTTGCCTCTTCTTCAAACTCCTGCTTCATTTTTAGGAGTTTTTCTTTAGCCTCCAGAATTCGGTCTTTCTTGATGTTTTCGGCCTGTATTTCTGCTTCTTTAATAATCAACTGTGCGCGTTCTTCGTTCATCTGCTTGTTTTTCCGGATCTTCCTTTTGTACAGCAAGCTTCCAATGAGAAAACTAAAGCCAATGGCCAGCACGGCGCTGATCAATGCAATCGTTAAAATTTCCATATATAATGAGTTGTTAGCGTTAAAAAATACCCAGGCACGGCTGTGGGCCGCTAACAGAAGAAAAGGGGAGTCTGAGGGTTACAGGATAGCTTGAGAGACCAGTTGATTCAGGTGGTTTACTTTCTCCACCACTGAAGCGTCTATGGCATGTGTGTCTTCTTCGGCAGCCAGCTTTTGTACGAGGCAGTCGAAAGCCGTCATGGCCAGGAGGTCTTGTTTATCGTCAAGGCCGAATTGCTCGCGGTATGATTTCAACTTTTCGTTGATCAGTTTGCCCGCCGCGCGCACCCGTTCCTCTTCGTGGCGCTTTACCTTCATCGGGTATTCGCGGTCGGCTATTTTGATCTTTATAGAAAGTTCGTCCATCTACTGTTTGCTTATCGACTTAAGTGAGCGATGCATTTGTCTATCTCACGGATGTAGTCATCCACTGTCTTCCTCAACTCCGAAATACTTCCGTTTTCCGGGTGAATATTATCTACAATCTTAGTGATTTTAATCTGATTTTTAAAACCACCCAGCTGTTCGTCGCGCTGGCGCAGGTGTTGTTTCAGGTCTGAATTCTCTGATTTCAGGTTATTTACTTCGTGTTTCAGGTTTTTGTGGTCGTTCAGTAGTACGACCAGCTTGCGCTCCAGGCCGTTGAGGTTGGTTTTGAGTACTTCTTGTTCCATGGTGTTTAGCAGTTGGGGGTTGCCGCCGGGTGTTATGGGAAATATTTATTTTCTGATGATTGCACCAAGCTTGGTTTCAAACTCAGCCATTAATTTATTCATTGTTTTGTCAATCTCCTCGTCAGTGAGGGTTTTTGTTTCATCTTGAAGGGTAAATCCAAGCGCATAGGCTTTCTTTTCTGCTGGAATATTCTCTCCTTCATACACATCAAAAGCCGTTACGCTTTTGATCAACTTTTTGCCAGTTCCCATGACCATGGCACGAATCTCTTCAAAACGCACCCGCTTATCCAATATTAATGAAAGGTCGCGTTTTACTTCAGGGAATCTGGTTACTTCTTGTACATCGAACTTAGGATTTGCCGATTGGAAAAGCAAATCTGTACTCATGTCTGCGTAAAAAATTTCAAGTCGTATGCCAAAATCTTTTGCCAGGGCAGCTTTCACTTTGCCGATGCGTCCTATTTCCTTCCCTTGCCACACGAATCTTGATCCATAATCAAACAAGGGATCTTTCAACGGCTCGTGTTCAATATCAACCAAGGCACATTTCTCCAGGATATTTGCCACGTATTGGGCCAGGTCGTGATAATTAACCGCCCTCGGTTTCTCTTGCCATGTTTCAGATTCTTTGTTTCCAGCGATATAGAGGGCGAGACGCTCTTCTTCTATATACTTACCTTCATCCAGTGAGTAGATTTTACCGAACTCATAGAATTTAAGCTCCTTCTGTTTATGATTAAGATTAAAGGCGCAAACCTCCAGGCCTGTGAAGAGCATGGTCTGCCTCAGTATGCCCTGCTCTTCGCTCAGTTTGTTAAGCATTTCAACAGGCTTCCCTGAAAAGGAAAGGGAATGCTTTTGCTGATAGGCAACATGGGTAAGGGAATTGGTTAAAATTTCAAAAAAACCATTCGCAACAAGCATTTCTCCCAGGATCCGCTTGAATTTATTGATGTCCTTTTGAGGGAAATGGGCCAGAAAATCGGTTCCGGCATCCTCTTTCAATTCAATATTATTGAATCCGTAGATGCGCAAGATCTCCTCCACCACATCCGCTTCCTGGATCACATCAACTCGGTATGGTGGCACAGAGACCGTGTAATTCACCTCTGTTTTATCTATTACTTCGATGTCGAGTTGCTTGAGGATAGAAAATATTTCAACACGGGGAATTACTTTGCCAATCAGCCGGTCTACATTATTGTCCTTAATAATGATTTGCTTGTTTTTGACTTTCACTGGGTAGACGTCCGTAATTTCTGATGAAATCGTTCCCCCCGCGAGTTCCTTCAACAATAATGCGGCGCGCTTGAGGGCATACACTGTTATTTCAGGATCCGTGCCACGGGAAAAGCGAAAAGATGCATCCGTCTTCAGTTGGTGCTGGTTACTGGTTTTGCGAATGAAATCAGGTGAGAATGTGGCGCTCTCAAGAAAGATGTTCTTTGTATTGACTGAAATCCCTGAATGGATGCCACCAAAAACTCCGGCAATGCACATTCCATCCTCCCCATTGCAGATCATCAGGTCGCTGGCAGATAGTGTCCGCTCCTTGTTGTCAAGGGTTGTAAATTTTGTGCCTGCCTTTACGGTTTTTACAATTACCTGTCGACCCTTGATGGCATCGGCATCAAAAGCATGCAAAGGCTGGCCCAGTTCGTGACACACAAAGTTCGTGACATCCACTACGTTGTTGATGGGAGTGAGGCCAATGGATTGAAGTCTGTTCTTCAGCCAGCCTGGAGATTCTTTTACGTTAATTCCTGAGAGGGTAACAGCAGAATATCTCGGACAAGCCTCCGGGTTCTCAACCACCACCTTGATGGGAAGAAGTTGGTTATCAACTTTGAAAGCATCAACTGAAGGCCATCTTATTTCCCTGCCTTTGGCGGCACGCACGTCACGGGCGACACCCACGTGGGAAGCTGCCTCCGCCCGGTTGGGAGTAAGTCCAATTTCAATGATATAATCCGACTCGATCTTGTAATAATCGGTGGCAAGGGTTCCATTGGGGGCAGCCGTATTCAACACAATGATTCCTGCATGGCTTTCGCCCAAGCCGATTTCATCTTCGGCACAGATCATTCCTTCGCTTTGCTCTCCCCGTATTTTGGTTGCCTTGATCGTAAAGGGTTCGCCTTTGGATGGATGAACTGTGGTACCCGGCAAGGCCACCACTACTTTCTGGCCCGCAGCCACATTCGAAGCGCCACACACAATGTGCAAAGGATTTGAGGGACCCACATTCACGGTAGTGATGAAAAGCTTGTCGGCATTGGGATGTTTGGCACAGGTAAGCACCTCCCCAATGACCAGCCCTTTGAGACCGCCTTTCACGGATTCATAAGGATGAACACTTTCGACCTCCAGTCCGGTGTCAGTAAGTGTTTTAGCAATGTCTTCCGCGGATTCCGGCAGGTCGATATACTCCTTAAGCCAATTGTAAGAGATGGTCATGGTGAAAATGAATGGCAAATATAAGGTTTCGGAAAATAATGGATAGCACCCTCAGAAATCCCAATCCAGGCCCAGGCGATCTTTAAGGTCCTTGATGTGAGGATTCTTTCCCGCCAAATGATCGAATTTGTCCTTGGAGGTGTAGATCACTTTCTTGCCAGCAGACGCTTGCAGGATACCCTGTATAGTCAGTTGTGAGTTCTTCAGTCGGTCGCGAAGGAACTGGGTAAAGTCACGCCTGAAATTTTCGAGCAGGGTTTCTTCTACGGGGTTGGTCAGTGTGATTAAGATGGCAGGGTAGTCAAATTGAATTTCACGTTTTAGGAATTGGTATTCCGCCGCCTGCTCCTTGCGTTGTTCGGCATATTCGGCCCAGGCTTTGAGGAGGCTTGGTAGGTCGACTTGTTCATCCGCCATCGGTTCGGGAGTATCTTTTTTATCCTCCACGGTGGGTACAACAGGAGATTTAAGCAGTCCATTCAGATTGAATGTGGTCTTTTGCTTCGATGTTTTTGATGGTGGCGATGCGGGAAGAATGTCTGGTGCAGGTTCTGGTGCTGCGGTAGGCTTCAGGTCCAGCTTCAGCAGTTCCAATGGTTCGGAGGGTGCAAACACTGCCACCGGAGGCGTTTCGTTCGTTACTTCAATTTTTTTTTTAATGCTGCCGGGGTGGCAGGTTCAGAATTTCCAGGGGGCAACGAGGCGGGTCCCCGCATAGTCGATTTCAGGTGCGCCATCTTCATCAACGCCAATTCCACGAGGAGACGCTGGTTCTTGCTCATCTTGTAATTGATGTCGGCCTGGTTGGCAATGCTGAGCCACGATAGCAACAGGGAATAAGGTGACGCCTGCGATTGTGCCTTGTATTTCTTCTTGATGTTTTCAGGCACTTCCATTAGTTGTACCGTGCGTTCATCTTGTGCCACCATCAGGTTTCTTAAGTGCTCGCTGAGGCCCACGATAAAATTTTGTCCATCAAATCCTTTGTGCAGCACTTCGTCGAAAAGCAAGAGCGGTACGGTAGGGTTTTCAGCCAGCAGTCCGTCGACAACGCTGAAGTAGTATTCATAATCCAGGATGTGGAGGTTGTTGATCACATTCTGAAAGGTCACTCCTTTGCCAGAAGAGAAAGTAACCATTAAGTCAAAGATGGAAAGTGCATCGCGCAGGGCGCCATCCGCCTTCTGAGCAATCAGGTGGAGGGCTGCTTCTTCTGCCTTGATTCCCTCGCGGTCCGCAATCTTTTTGAGTTGTTTAGCGATATCCGAAATCTGGATTCTGTTGAAATCAAATATCTGGCACCGCGAAAGGATGGTGGGAATGACCTTGTGCTTTTCTGTGGTGGCCAGAATAAAGATTGCGTAGGATGGTGGCTCCTCCAGCGTCTTCAGAAACGCATTGAAGGCCGCGTTGGAAAGCATGTGAACCTCATCGATGATATAGACCTTGAACTTGCCATATTGAGGAGGATAACGAACCTGATCGATCAGGTTCCTGATATCTTCCACAGAGTTATTGGAGGCAGCATCCAGTTCAAAAATATTGAGGGAGTTGACTTCGGCCTTTTCTTCAAATCCATTGATCATCCTGGCCACAATCCGGGCACAGGTGGTTTTGCCCACACCCCGTGGACCACAAAACAAGAGCGCCTGGGCAAGCTTGTTGCTGTCGATAGCATTTTTCAGTGTGGTGGTGATGTGGTCTTGTCCGACGACCTCCTCGAAGCCCAGGGGGCGGTATTTGCGGGCTGAAACAACAAAATTCTCCATCGGGCCGAAAGATAGTTTTTTGACAGGAAGGAATGCAGGCGGATAGAAAAATTGTCCTCAAAATAAACCGTGCTCGATTGGTGGCTGTTGGTCACTGTCGCACAACGGTCTAGCCCGGGGTTTGATGATTCGCCTGCCCGCATCCCTGCTTTCAGGGATTGTGCGAAGCTTTGAATACGAGAATAATTCAGGGCCCTCACCTTATTTGTTTTCAGGTTTAGGTTGAGGTAATGGGCCCTTTTTTTCATGGCTTTAAGTATTTCTCTGGCAATGGGAATCCCATGCTTTCAGCACACCAGAAAATGGTAATAACATAGTACCGCTGGCCGTCATAAAACAATTGAATGCTGTTGATGCCTCGGTTGTTGATAGGGCCATCTTTCTTTTCTTTCGTTTCGTAGGTGCTGAAGGTGTGGGTTACTGTGCCATAAGTTTCTGTGACGTGGTGAATTTCCTGTTCAAAGAATCCAGTGGGTACCCGTGAAGTAAACAGGGTGATGTATTCCTCCGGTGTTAATGACTTAATGACTAGTTCCCCGCCTTCCCCTTTTCGGGTAGGGATCAGTCGTGATTCCGGCTTAAACAAGTTGCGAAACCGGTCCCAGTCGCGAGGCTGCCCGGCCTCACCAGAAATGACGGCATACAGGGATTCGGTGATGGCCTCGGGTGATGTCACATCTTTTTTGTAATCCTTTTGTTGGGAGATGGATGTGAAGCTGGAGATCATCAGGGTCAGGAGCATGTAAAATTTCATATCTGGGTTTTTTAGAAAGTTAGGAAAAAGAAGCCCGTTGAAGGGGGATGGTTTTCACCATGCTTGGATATGGTCAGCTGCGTTCTAATTTTTGATTGCGCCCTTTCAGGGCTTACCTTATTACCCTGGATTTGATCCGAAAGCCTGCGCCTTTCGTTAAGGGATCTCGCCCTTTCAGGGCTTTGATAAAGATGTTCCGATTTTATCAATTGAGCTTCTAAGCCGAGGACGTACCATTGAGGGTTTGCCTTTTTATCCTGGATTTGATCTGAAAGGCTACGCCTTTCGTTAGCTGATGTCGCCTTTTCAGGGCTTTGGATAAGGAGTCGGTTCTGGCGCTGGTCCGAAGGTCTGCGCCCTTCGTTGGTATATCGCCTTCAGGGCTTTGGTCTTGTACATTCGATTCTAAGGTGTGCTTTCATTAGAATATCGCGCCTTCAGTGCTTGACAAAGGAAAAACGAACCACGGCCATTTGCTACTTTTGTTGTGCATGCCCGCTTCACCGAAATATTCTGTTGTCGTTCCTGTCTTCAATCGCCCTGACGAAATGGAGGAATTATTGCAGAGCCTGGCGAAACAGACCTTTCATGATTTTGAAGTGATTGTGGTGGAAGATGGATCTCAGAAGACTTCAGAAGCGGTGTGTCTAAAATTTGAGTCAACCCTTGACATACATTATCTCAAAAAAGACAATTCCGGCCCCGGCCCAAGTCGGAATTTTGGATTTGAGAAGGCCCGTGGAATGTACATGGTGGTATTTGATTCAGACTGTATTTTGCCACCGGAATATTTTTCAGTCGTGGAGAAATTTCTCTCGACCAACCCCTTGGATGCCTGGGGTGGCCCTGACAAGGGTCATAAAAATTTTACCCCACTTCAGCAGGCCATGGCATACACGATGTCATCGGTATTGACTACGGGTGGCATTCGTGGAGCGAAGAATCAGGCGACCAATTTTCAGCCTCGAAGTTTTAACATGGGCTTGAGTCGTTCCATCCTTGAGAAAACCGGTGGATTTGCTTTCGATCGACTGGCGGAAGACATAGAATTAAGTATCCGTATGAAGAAGGCTGGCTTTCGGGTGGTACTCATACCGGAAGCCTTTGTTTATCATAAGCGAAGGACAAGCCTCGGTCAATTTTTTAATCAGGTGCAAGGTTTTGGAAGGGGGCGTGTACGCGTGGGCAAGGTTCACAAGGAAGAGGTGAAGCTCACACATTGGTTCCCATTTGTATTCATGGCAGGACTCTTGAGCATTCCATTCATTTTATTCTTCAATGTCCGCTTGGGCCTGGTGGAAATTCTGCTTCTGGGTTTTTACTTAACCGCCATTTTTATTGATGGCTGGAGGGCAACTCGTTCTGCGTGGATCGGCTTGCTTGCCATTCCATCCGCCGTGATCCAGCTTACCGGCTATGGTCTTGGGTTCATCAAAGAAAAGTTGAATTAGGTTAGAGCAACCATTGCCCAATTTCAAATCAATTGATTGAGTACCTCTTCTTTGATTTCATGTTTGCCATCAAACATAATCTTCTCGGGTTCGATGCCCAGCAGGTTGGCCAGCTGATCAAATTCCTCCAGTCGCTCCCGGGTTAAAAAGGGATCTTTATCTCCGGCCACCATGATGGTCTCTTTGGGCGCCAGGACTTTGCGTCCCAGTTCAAAATTCATGTCTGGTGGAAATAGCCCGGCCCAGAGGATGAGCCTTTCAAAGTGGATGTCACCCTGTGCTGCCCATCGACACACCGTGGCGCAGCCCTGAGAGAATCCAAGCAGGGTCACAGGCACGTGAGGCAACAAAATCAGCTCTTTCTTGAAGATGGCATCCAGATATTGGATGTAGTTGTCGATGTCCATCAACCTGTTTTCGCGGGTCATCCAGGTGGCTCCCACTTTATTGTCCTTGCGGCCCGAGTCCGTCAGTTCAGATAAATAAAATCGCGAAAGTCCTTCCGGAGCGATGATGCAAATGTGATGTGCCGGGAGCGACTCAAATTTCTTTATAAAGTATTGAGCAAGTTGACCGTAACCGTGAAGGACAATCCATACCTGCCGGGTATTGGCATCGAGCAGTCCCAGTCGATAGTAGCGGGCCTTACAATGAAATTCGACACCCTTTTCTTCCATGAATTGATTAATCGAGGAGGTGGGAAGAGTCAAAGCTGAGGGGCAAAAGACTTTCGGCGGAGGCGCATTGGATCCATTTGTTATGATCCATCATCACAATGGCGATGGGACTTTTTTGTTTCAGTTCATACTCCAGCATGACCTGACGGCAAGCACCGCATGCGGTAGCCCCAGACAATTCTTTGTGGTTCTTCTTGTGTGCCACGACGGCAATTTTCATTATTTTCTTTCCTGGATATTGAACGGCAGCAGAGTATATGGCTACGCGCTCCGCACACATACACAATGGATAAGAAGCGTTTTCCTGATTTGCACCCAGTACGAGCGAACCATCTTCCATTAACAATGCAGCGCCTACATGAAACTTGGAGTAGGGAGCATGGGACAGGTTGGTAGCTTCTTTCGCCTTGTGAACCAGGTACTTGGATTCCGAATCGAGGTCCTCCAAATGATCAAACTTGGATATGCCATTCATAATACGACACTTTTTCTGTTGTGGGATGAGAAAGTTAAACCATTCCCCTGACAATGGAAAATGAATCCAAAATTCAGGATAACTTTATAAAAAATTCAACGCTATGCGAAGCATTTTGGTGCTGGGTGCGGGCCGGTCTTCCTCGGCATTAATCGATCATTTGCTGCTCCAGGCGGAACGACATGATTGGATCGTTACCGTGGGGGATGTTTCCCTGGCTGCAGCCGAAGCGCGTGTTGGAAAGTCGACCAAAGGGAAGGCCATTGCATTTGATATCCAACAGGAATCCTCCGCAGACATCATCAGCAATTGTGATGTGGTGGTTTCCATGTTGCCCGCCTTGCTTCACCCCATCGTTGCGAAGAAGTGTATCCAATTTAAGAAACACCTCCTGACGGCCAGTTATGTCTCGGAGGAGATGAGGTCATTGGACCAGGAGGCAAAACAAAATGGTTTATTGTTTTTGAATGAGTGTGGACTTGACCCGGGCATTGATCACATGAGTGCGATGCAGGTGATTGATCGCATCCGTCAGGAGGGTGGTGAATTATTTTCGTTTGAATCTTTTACTGGTGGCCTCATTGCACCCGACACGGATCCCGAGAACCCCTGGCGCTATAAGTTTACCTGGAATCCGCGCAATGTAGTTATGGCAGGACAGGGCACAGCCAGGTTTCTTCAGAATGGACAGTATAAATACATTCCATATCAGCAGCTCTTCAAGCGCACTACCCAGGTTGCCGTGCCTGGTTATGGCGATTATGAAGGTTATGCCAACAGGGATTCCCTTCAGTACCGTCATGCTTATGGCCTGGATAAAATAAAGACCATGGTCCGGGGCACCCTGCGCAACAAAGGCTTCTGCGATGCGTGGGATATTTTCGTCCAATTGGGTTGTACAGATGATACATACTGCATGGAAGACGTCGCCCACATGACCCACCATGATTTTATCAATTCATTCCTGGATTACCACTCAGAATGGTCGGTCGAGGAAAAAATATCCCATCGTTTTCGCATCCCGCTGGAGGGGCCTGAACTTCAGCGATTGAATTGGTCAGGATTGTTTGACAACACCCCCATCGGCTTAACGGAGGGTACACCGGCGCAGGCGCTGGAACATATTCTGAATAAGCGGTGGAAGCTGGATGCGAATGATCGGGACATGATTGTGATGTGGCATCGTTTTGGATTCCTTCATGAGGGCAAAGAACGGGAGATACAAGCATCACTGGTTGTATTGGGAGAAAATTCCATACAGACTGCGATGGCCAAAACGGTGGGCTTGCCATTGGCAATTGCTGCAACGCTGCTGTTGCAAGGTAAGCTCATCGAAACTGGAGTAATGATACCGGTGAAAAAAGAAATTTATGAGCCAGTTCTGAAGGA
Source organism: Cytophagales bacterium (assembly GCA_043773645.1). Classification (GTDB taxonomy): domain Bacteria; phylum Bacteroidota; class Bacteroidia; order Cytophagales; family Cyclobacteriaceae; genus ELB16-189. Next base: position 893 of record JAYVEZ010000274.1, on the reverse strand, counting down.
ATTGAAAATTCTTGGAATTGAATTGCAGGAACGGATAACCCACTAGTCAAACAGGTCGTTTTTTTCTTTGCCGCGTTCATAGGCTTCGTCTACGCTTAAATCGGAGTCTTGGGCCGCTGCCACCGCCAGTTGATCACACCTTTCATTTTCGGCATGACCGGCATGGCCTTTTATCCAAACAAATTCCGGATGGAACTTCTTATGTAAAACGATATACCGCTTCCATAAATCCGGGTTTGCTTTATTCTTAAAATCTTTTTTTTCCCAGCCCCACAGCCACCCTTGCTTCACAGCCTCCACTACATATTTTGAATCCGAATAAATGGTGATGGGAATGCCATGCTTCTTAACGGCTTCCAACCCCGCGATGACGGCCATCAACTCCATGCGGTTGTTGGTGGTAAGCCGATAGCCTTGACTCAACTCTTTCGTATGCCCGCCAAATTTCATGAGGGTTCCGTATCCTCCGGGTCCCGGGTTGCCCTGGGCTGCGCCATCCGTGTAGATGCGAATCATGAGCCAGTAAAATTGTTTTTAACAATCTTCACTGCAATGGCCAACAGGATGACTCCGAATACCCGACGCAATACAGCAAATCCAGGTTTGCCGATTTTGCGCTCCAGCCACATGCTGCCCCTCAGGACAATATAAACAATCACGAGGTTGAGGGTGATGCCAATCAGGATATTCCACTCCTGATAGACGGCACGCAGGGAGAGGATGGTACTCAGGGTGCCCGCGCCAGCAATAATCGGAAAGGCAAGCGGCACGATCGAACCTGTCCCTTTTGCGTCTGGGTCATCCTTGATCAAGGTAATTCCTAATATCATTTCCATGGCGATGATAAATATGATGATCGCACCAGCCAATGCGAAAGAGGCAACGTCCAGTCC
>JAYVEZ010000273.1:0-2089 GCA_043773645.1 Cytophagales bacterium | reverse complement strand
TTTATGTCGTTTGGATTTGCAGAAGGGATCAAGACGGATCCTGTACTCGAAAAAATCAAAAGAGAACTTGGCGAAGAGTATTTGAAAGTACTTGCTGTCCAAACACCCAACAACGCCGTCAGGATCAAAAGCCATCAGGGGCCCGTGAAACAACTTGACAAGGACCCTCTCATTACTTCGATTGGTCAGGCATTGGAAAAAATTCCTGTTCCCCTCTGGTCGGGCAGCAACGGTTGGGTGATCGCTGGCAGTCGCACGGCGTCTGGTATGCCCATCCTCGCAAACGACACACACATTGGTTTTGGACAGCCTGCGGTCTGGTATGAGGCACATCTGGAATATCCGGGATTCAATTTTTATGGTCATCATCTCGCAGGTGTGCCATTCGCCTTGCTGGGCAACAATCAATTCTGCGGTTGGGGCCTCACGATGTTTGAGAATGATGACACCGATTTTTTTACCGAAACGGTCAATACTGAAAATGCCGACCAGGTAAAATTTAAGGACGAATGGGAAAACCTGGCTTCACGCGAAGAAGTAATTAAGGTGAAGGGCGAAAAAGATGTTGTGCTCAACGTGAAAAGTACCCGGCACGGCCCCATCATCAACGGCATCATGGAAGATGTGATTCCCTCCTCTTCCACCGTGTCACTATCGTGGATGCTCAATCACCTAACGAATTATTCTCTTCAGGCCGCCTATCAACTCAACCATGCTGCCAGCTTCGATGATGCGCGAACGGCCGCCACTTTGTTTTCATCGCCGGGATTGAATGTCATGTACGGAGATGCTGCAGGCAATATCGCATGGTGGGCGGTGGCCAAACTTCCCATCCGGCCTGTCCATGTTAATTCAAAATTTTTCCTCGATGGCAGCTCCGGAAAGGATGAGTACCTGGGCTTCTATGATTTCACAAAAAATCCCCAGGCGATTAATCCTCCGTGGGGCTTTGTCTATTCCGCCAACAACCAACCCGATTCGGTGGATGGTATTTTGTATCCAGGATATTATTACCCCAGATCAAGATCCGGTCGAATTTTTGAATTGTTGGGCGAAGACAAAAAATGGACAGCTGAAGAAATCAAAAAGGTGAATCTCGATGTCACTTCACACATGCATGTTGATATTGCCAAAGAAATGGTTTCCATCCTAAAGTCGAATTACCAAAAAGAATTTGAAGTCCTCATCTCAACCCTCGACAACTGGAACGGCGACCATCAGATCAAAGATGTGGCCCCCTCAATCTACTACAACATGCTCGCCAATGTCATGTCGATGGCCATGAAAGACGAACTGGGGCCGGATGCCTACAAGTCGATGATGGCCACTTCCCTTCCCAAGAATTCCTATGATATTTTTATTCGCGACGAAAACTCGCCCTGGTGGGACAACATCAAAACCAGCAACATCAAAGAAACCCGTGCTGATATTTTTCAACAAGCCGCTCTTAAAACCATTGAAAGCCTGAATGCTACCAGTGGAAAGGATCCAACCGGCTGGACATGGGGGAAAATCCATACCCTCACACACAAACATGCATTGGCTGCTGTGAAGCCACTCGATAAATTCTTTAATGTCGGTCCATTTGTTGTACCTGGCGGCAGTGAAGTGATCAACAACCTCCACTTCGACCTGGATTCAACGGGATATTTTCCCGCCAACGGTGGTCCTGCCTTGCGAAAGATCACCGACTTCGGCGATCTGAACCATGGTGAGACGGTTTCTCCCACGGGACAATCCGGCAATGTGATGAGTCTGCATTACGGTGATCAGGCTGAAATGTTTGCCACTGGTAAATTCAGAAAGATGTTGATGAATCGATCAGAAATTGAAAGTTCTTCGAAGAACAAACTCATTCTAAAACCACAATAATGGCCGCTAGCATTTGGCAATCCATTTCAAAAAACGCCAGGTTCTCCATCCTCGCCTTCATCGCATCCCTTGCATTGAGTATTGTAAGCATGGGAGCCTTGGGATTTGGTATCTACTATCTGGTGGCCCCGTTCCTCAACAAATCCATTGATTCCCTGGAAGGTGATAGCACATGGCCGACGGTAATATTTGCCGGAATGTGCTGGTCTGTGGGCTT
>JAYVEZ010000272.1:0-2942 GCA_043773645.1 Cytophagales bacterium | reverse complement strand
TTCATAACGGCTCAGTCCCTCCACTGTCTTATCGGAATACAACTCACGCAACAATCCGGATCCTTTTGCGATTTCTGTTGCGGCTTCATAAGCGTCTTTTCGCTGGATCTCCACCTCAAAACGCTTGATCATTGAAACGAAGTCGTCAATCTGTCCGGCAGCGCGGCCACCCAGAAAGGAGGTGGCGTTCTGAAGTACTTCCCAAATGGAAATGGCGTGGTCATTGGCAGCCACCACAATCTTGTCGACGGTGGAATCTCCAATGCCCCGTTTTGGGAGGTTGATGATCCTTCTGAAGGACGCTTCGTCTTGTTGGTTGATCGAGAAACGAAGGTAGGCGAGGAGGTCCTTGATTTCCTTTCTCTGGTAGAAAGACAGACCGCCGACAACCTTGTATTTAATATTCATGCGCCGAAGCGATTCTTCGATTGCACGGCTTTGGCTATTGGTGCGATAAAGAATTGCAAAATCGCTGAACTTAAGCTGGTGCTGCATCTTCTCTTCAAAGATGGAAGTCGCTACCAGCTTCCCTTCTTCATTATCAGATACTGCTTTGATCAATTCAATGAGGTGCCCGTCTTCGTTGGAGGTCCACACATCTTTGGGTATCTGTGCCTTGTTCTTGGCAATGACAGAATTGGCAGCCTGGACGATGTTCTTGGTTGAGCGATAGTTTTGCTCGAGTTTTATGATCCGCAGGTCCGAGTAGTCTTTTTCGAAATTCAGAATGTTGGTGATGTCAGCACCCCGGAAAGCGTAGATGCTTTGTGCATCGTCGCCCACCACACAAATGTTCTCCCGCACGGCAGCGAGTTTCCGAACGATGAAGTACTGACAGAGGTTTGTGTCCTGGAACTCATCTACTAAAATGTAATGAATCCGGTGCTGGTATTTGTTCAGGACCTCCAGGTGCTCTTTGAAAAGTTTATCGGTATTGAACAGCAGATCGTCAAAATCCATGGCGCCGGATTTGAAGCAGCGAAGTGCGTAGGCCTTGTAGATGTTTCCTATTTCCGGACGCAGGTTGGCCGCGTCATCGCCCATAACCAAGGCATTGCTCAGGTATTCCTGCCATCCTACCAACCTGTTCTTGGCACCGGAAATCCTGTTGTAAACAATATTGGCCTTGTATTGGGTTTCATCGAGTCCCATTTCCCTAACGACCTGTTTAATCAGTGACTTTGAGTCGTCGGTGTCATAAATGGTAAAGCTGTTGGGATAACCAAGGTGATGTGCCTCCGCGCGAAGAATCCGCGCAAAGACCGAGTGGAAGGTTCCCATCCACAGGTTGCGGGCATCCTGCCCCACCACACGCTCAATCCGCTCACGCATTTCTCTCGCCGCCTTGTTGGTAAACGTAAGCGCCATGATATTGAAAGGGTCAACGCCCTTACTTTTGATCAGGTGGGCGATGCGGTAGGTGAGGACCCGGGTTTTGCCGGAGCCAGCCCCCGCGATGAGCATACAAGGTCCTTCGGTGTTGACGACGCCTTCGAGCTGCGAAGGGTTTAGGTTTTCCAGATAATCCATTCAAAAATTCTTCCGCAAGTTAAACCACCGAACGCAATGATTTTGACGATTTGCATGATAATTTTGGCAAACGCCAATGTTCATGAAACCTGACTTCCTCAGTACAGATAAAAAGGAATCATTTAAGAGTTCCTCGTTTCGGAGGTTGATGAATTGGTACCCCATGTATTTTGGAACCGGTGGCAAGATTTTGTTTTGGGCAGATGACTCATCGGAAGTGCACCTGAGGCTTAAACTCAGCCTTTGGACAAAGAACTATGTAGGCACCATTTTCGGAGGGAGCCTTTTTGCCGCAGCAGATCCGTTTTACATGGTGATGCTCATCCGGATGCTGGGAGACGCCTATGTGGTATGGGACAAAACAGCCCACATTCGTTTTAAAAAGCCAGCCAAAACAACGCTGTATGCCTTGTTGAAGATCACCCATGAAGATTTGCTGAGCATCAAGCACCAGGTAAAGGAGTGCGGGCATGCGACCAAAACCTTTGTGATCCGATGGATGGACAAAGATCAAACTGTGTATGCCGAGATTGAACGGCAGTGCTATATCGCCGATAAGGAGTTTTATAAAAAGAGAAAAGGAGACACGCAAACGGCGCGGTTCTAAATTGGGCTAGAACCCATTCCTCATGGGCACATATAATTTCAGCCTTAAGACCGGGTTTATCCAACATTCGCATGGAGGTGGACTTTGCTACAAATTTGGATTATCAATAGCCTTGGCCTTTTGGATCTGCTTTATTGAAGCCATTGTTCGTCCGCGACTTTAGTCCAACAATAATTCCTTAGTATATTTCCACCCATGATAAAAGTAGGAGAGGTTCTTGTCTCGGACGATATTAAAACAGTGGAGTTTGTCTGCCACCTGGAGAAATGTAAAGGGGCGTGCTGTGTGGAAGGTGACTTAGGTGCTCCACTGGAGGAGGATGAGTTGCCCATCATGCATCAAATTCAGGACGCTGTTGCACCGTACCTCACCCCAGAAGGAAAAGCGGCCATTGCTGCCCAAGGCCCCTACATTCTCGATGAAGATGGTGACTTTTCAACCCCTACGATAGCAGGAAAGGAATGCGCCTATGCCCACTATGATACAAAAGGGATTCTCAAGTGCGGGATTGAACAGGCCTATCTGGATGGCAAGGTTTTATTTCGCAAACCGATCTCTTGCCATCTGTATCCCATCAGGATCACCAAGAAAAAGGGATTTGAAGCGGTCAATTATCACAAATGGGGAATTTGCGCCGATGCCTGTAAACTTGGCCGCTCTTTGGAAGTGCCGCTTTATAAATTTCTGAAGGATCCCTTGGTGAGAAAGTATGGGGAAGGGTGGTACACTGATCTCGTCAAGGCAATTGAGTTTCCGGATAAATAGAAAAGCCGCCCTGATTTGGAGCGGCTTTCCAGTTTGAGCT
>JAYVEZ010000271.1:0-10329 GCA_043773645.1 Cytophagales bacterium | reverse complement strand
GGGGGGGTGAGAGGAATAATCCTCCCAGAACAATGAGGCACAACTTCTTCATAGAATTTTAGGTTATTAGGTCTTACAATTTACCCAAAAACCAAAAATAAACCAGAAGGTTTCTGATGAACGGAGGACTAGCGGTTATTGAGTTGCCTGAGTGCTGAAACAAACTTGCTGCGAATGGCGGTTTGGTCATGGTGACGCTGCTCCCGAATTACCCAGCGTCCGTTGACCAGAGTCCCCAAATGATTATTCACATCACCGGCATATAGGATTGAGGCAAGAAGATTCTGAAGTGAACTGGTCTCTACCAGGGGTGATGAGCCATCAATCACCAATGCATCGAATGGCTGGCCAATGCCGAAATGATCCATCCCATGTTGGCCCATGGCTTTTCTTCCCGTGGCCACCTCTTCATTGATCAGATACTTTGCAGCATCACCTTTGAATGTGTTCCTCCGGTGGGTAATGAGTCGCTGACGATAGTCAATCATTCTAAATTCCTCCCAGGGGTTCAGGCCAATATGGCTGTCTGTGCCAATGGACCACCGGCCACCGAGTTCATAAAACTCTTTCATTCTGAAAATTCCATCGCCTAGATTTCCTTCTGTCGATGGGCATAGTACAACATTTGCTTTGGCGCCGATCACTCCATTCAATTCATGGTCATCCAGGTGGGTGGAGTGCACAAGGTGAAACCGATCACTTACCGGCAGGTTTTCCAACAACCATTGCATGGGGCGCTGGCCGCAAAAGGCAAGGCAATCCATTACTTCCTTCTGCTGCTCCGCCACATGAATGTGAAAAGGCAACTCTGGGGGGCCTTGCTCATAAGCGCGCACAACGTCCTGAAAAGCTACGGCTCGCAGTGAATGAACACTGAACCCCAGACTTGCTCCCTCATATCTCTGAACCACCATTTTGGAGGCATCGAGGAGTTTCAGATAATCATCTGTCGTTTTTGAAATGAACCGACGCTGGCGAAGCTGGGGATCAAGAGCAAAGCCTCCTTTTTGGTAGAACACCGGCACCAGCGTAATTTTTATCCCTGCCGTTTGTGCCGCCGAAACCATGCGTTCACCCATTTCCGCAAGGTGCGCATACTGCCTTCCTTCCTTGTCGTGGTGCAGATAATGAAACTCAGCAACATGCGTATATCCATGACGCAGCATCTCTGCATACAACATCGTGGCGATTGCTTCCGCTTCCTCCGGTCCGACAGTCAAGGCACACTTATACATCTCTTCCCGCCACGACCAAAAATCGTCCTCCTTATCAGGTGAATGATTTTCCGCCAGGCCTGCCATCGCATATTGAAAAGCATGCGAATGGGTATTTTGAAATCCAGGGATGGCATAACCGGTCACCGCCTCTACCGCTGCCCCATCTGGATGGGGTTGGTTGGATAGATATTGAATTACTCCCTCCTTATCAATACCAACATAGGCTGGGGAGAGCCAGTCTTCGCGTTGGAGGAGGGCTTTGAATGAAAAGTGTTTCAACCCCTCACCCCTGCCCCTCTCCCCTGGGAGAGGGGTGGCCGCAAGCCGGGGTAAGGGCTTATCTCGTTCGTTAACCGCTTCCACAATTTTTTTTATCACTTCACCCGTTTTATCAATCACATCAAGATTTTCAAACCGTATTATCTTGATTCCAAACTCCTCCAAATACTCTGACCTCAACCTGTCATATGTTCTCTGCTCTTCAGATTGATGGTAACCTCCATCAACCTCTACACCCAGGCAAAATTCCTGGCAGTAAAAGTCCAAAATAAATCCTTCAATATGTTGTTGTCTACGAAATTTGAGATTATTGACCTTTCTGTTTCGCAGCGCTTTCCACAGAATTTCCTCTGCCTTCGTCGGTTCCTTTCGCATGGACCTTGCATTCTCCTTGATTGATTCAGGAATTTTATCTCGAGACCATTCCCGAAATGACTGTTTCACTTCAGTTGGTCGATCAGTTTTTCAAAATTTATTTTCAGCAAGTTCCGCATGATTTCAGCACGGGCAACATCATACTGAGCCTCCCCATCATCCATATAATTCACTTTCGTCATCTCCAGCTGAAGCGCATGTTGGTGCTCCGCCGGTCTTCCAAAATGGCGGGTGATGTAGCCTCCTTTGAATGGATGGTTGTGCCTTACAGAATAACTGCTGTGGTCGAGCGCGCTGAGCACGGTTTCAATCAAACCCGGTGAAGCGGAAGTTCCATCCACATCGCCCAGAATAACATCAGGAAAATTTTCCTTTTGAATTGTCGGCACAAGTTGCCGGATCGAGTGGCAATCCCAGAGCAAAACTTTGCCGTGTCTTTTTTTCAAATCCGTCAGAATCTCCTGGATCTTGAGGTGGTAAGGGTTAAAATACAATTCTGTTCTTCTTAGCACTTCCGTTGCACCGACTTCGCTTCGATTGTCACGATAAAGATTTTCCCCTGTGAAGGTGGTGGTGGGACAAAGCCCTGTGATAATTCTGCCATCTGTGTAAAGCGGCTTGCTCTGTGGGTCACGGTTGAGGTCGATGACCCAGCGACTGTACCGTGCCGCGATCAGGGTGATGCCCATGTCTGCGGCAAAGTCATACAATTGGTCTACGAACCAGTCCGTGTCATCAGGAGAGCTGATGAGTTGCGACTTATATTGACCCTCTATGTCTTTTGGAAAATCCGTGCCGCAATGCGGAACGCTGAGGAGTACGGGAACTTCAGAATTTTTGGGCGGAATAATCCTGAATACGTCCTCCATTATTTCTTTTTCTTTGCACTTTCTTAGCCACAGATTACACGGATTTTCACAGATTGAATCCGTGGTAATCAGTGCAATCTGTGGCTACTTTTTTCGGCCTGCAATTCAAGACCATTTAAAACTTTGGCCTATTTCTTCTTCACCTGCTTCTGGCATTCTTCCTCTGCTTTTTTGGCCTCTTCAGCGGCCGCCCTTGCAATCATGGTCTGGTGCATCGCTTCCAGCGCCAACCCTTTGGCCTGTTCCTCGCACGTCTTGACCTTACCCTCCAATTCCTCAATCTTCTTTTCGGCTTCGAGGAGGTCAGACTGAGATTGAATGGCATAAATGGAAAACAGCAGGGCCACCACACCGAGGATCACGGCGGGCACCCATGGATTCATGCGTCGTTTGTGTTCACTCATACATTATGATTTTTTCTTTTTCTTTTTCTTGGTATCTTCTTCAGGGATTGCCGCCGGATCCACGGTGGTTGGGTTGGCATCCTTGATCTCTTTCGATTCAGGTTTTGTCTCTATGGAGTTCTTTAGTTCTATCAACTCGCGTCGGGTAGCATCGAGGTCACGGCGAAGGTATTCCTCCGCTGTAAACCCAATCCTTGATTTAAGTTTCAATATCCGGTTAAATGATTCGTCGATGCGCTCCTGTTTGATATCTCCCTTCTCGACCAATGCCCGAATGATGCTGTGCACCTTGTCCACCGTTCTATCTTCACTTCCCTGAATGTTATTAGAGAAACACAGGATGTCCACCCCCGCGTTGATGGCCAGCTTGATCGCTTCTTCCAATCCGTATTCTTTGGCGATCGCCTGCATTTGCATGTCATCCGAGAATATTACGCCATCGTAGTGCATTTGCTTCCTTAAGAGACTGTCGATCATACGCGATGAGAGTGTGCCGGGGTAACCGCGCGGATCAAGCTTCTTGTTGACAATATGAGCACTCATGATCGCATCCACTGATCCCGTACCAATCATCCACTTATAGGGTACCAGTTCTGCCTCTGTCCACGTGCTGGTGACATCCGCGACACCCAGGTGCGTGTCGGCCAATGAACTGCCATGACCGGGGAAATGCTTCAGCACGGTAATCACGCCATACTTTCTGTGTGGCTTGATGAATTCCTCGGCCATCATCGAAACTGAATCGGCATTCTTTCCAAAAGACCTGCCCACTTTGTAGATCACTGTATTTTCCTTGCTAACCGACAAGTCTACCACCGGGGCGAAATTGACGTTGAAGCCCAGCCCTGCCAATGTGGAAGCTGTTGCCTCCGCATAAAATCTGACAGAGTCCATTGACGTTGCCCTTCCCATTTCCTGGGCTGTAATTGAGCGGGTGAATCCATACTTCTCCTTGAGTCGGTTTACCTTTCCCCCCTCCTGATCAATGGCTACGATCAGCGGTATGGATGAGGCCTTCTGATACGTCCATATCATTTTCTTAAGGGCGGTAAAGGACGAGGCGCTCTTTGGTATATTCTTTTCAAAAAGTATGACAGCACCTACCTTTCCGGCCCTCACTTCTTCCAACACCAATGGGTCCACTTCAGCCTTCGGGAAACCGATAAGCAACATCTGCCCAATCTTGACATCGAGCATGTCCTGTTGCTGAGCTTGCAACGACAGGGTAAGCAGACATCCCAATACCGTATACTTAATATTTCTCATAGATTCTTTTCAAAACGATCTCCATCCTCATGCGAATTTCGGAAGACGGCACTGTAAAGTTATTATTCATCCAGCTAAATATGAGGGTTCGACCCCGCTTGGTAACCAGGAAGCCGCTCAATGTATGGTGATTGCTCAGAGAACCCGTTTTTCCGATGATAAAGGGCTTATCCGCCTTATAATAGTTCTTAATGTTGCCGCTGGCTCCTCCCACTGCAAGCACCAGTGGCAGGTGGTCGGCTGGCACGAGTTTGTAAATCTTTTCCCAAAGGCTCACGATGGAACGCGGTGTAAAAAGGTTGTAGCGCGACAGTCCCGATCCGTCAATCCAAATGGGCTCGTCTGGAAGGTCTGCAAGAAATTTCTTTTTCATGTATTGAATTCCAATCTCTGACGACAGTGTGTCACTCATCACCCCTGAACAGATCATCAGCAATTGTTCTGCAATAAAATTGTCACTGGTTTGCATCATCACCTTATACAGACTGTCAGCCTTGACCGAGTAAAGAACTTTAGCATGGGCAGGCAACTTTCTGGAAATTGTAATTACTTCTCGTTTGAGCGTGTCTCCCAATAGTTTTACCAAGAGTGGGTCACTGCAATGAAAAGGAACATTCCACTGCCTCGGCCGATCCGTTTTGCCAGGCGTGTACGTCATTGCATTCGAATCCAAAGCCCGGTTCATCTTGCCCCGCTGGCTCTGTGATGAATCAGCCATGGCATAACTGAAAACATCGGGGAACGAGTTGAACTTAGCGCCTGATTTTTTTACCGTCGCTATATTCCCGTAAATAGGAAAGGGAGTTCTTTCAACCTGATAGTAATCGTTGTGATCGTCCCAGGCCCAGCCAGGCCCAAAGTATTCTGTAGCAAAGTTACTGGAGGAGAAGAAAAGTTTTGAAGGATGATTCTTAAGGAAGTCATACACACGGTGATCGCGATACGTATTCTCATATAGGAAACTCGGGTCGCCTGTCCCCCAGAAGATCAGCGAGTCATACCGCTGTTCGTAGCGCAGTGCTGGAATGGAATCTCCCAGCACAACCAACGATGTATAATACGTGAAGATTTTTGTGTTGGAGGCCGGCGTGAAGTACCGGTCTCCTTGATGGGAATAAAGTGTTTTTTCTTTCGCAGGATCGTAAACAACAAATCCTATATGATCTTTGAAATCCTTTTCAGCCCGATGGATCGGTGCATTGAAATACCGATGCGTGGAACAGCCTGAGATGACCACTGCAATGATGATTGCGCAACACCACCCGGATAACCTCATCAGGCATTCAGGTAACGTTCCTGCAATATTTTGCAATGGTGAATTTCATGTCCCGCAATGATAAAGCCCAGGGCCACGACGGAAAGCTCATTTTTATTCGCAGTGCCCTTTCGGGTGAGCATGTCTGCACTAAAACTTTCAAAAAGATCAACAGAAGTCGTACGGAGGTGCTGCATTTCATCTCCAATTTGTTTGAGGCTTCGGCTGGTGGCATTCAGTTCTGCGGCGTATTCTTTCTCATCAAAGCCAGACAGATGCGTCTTGTCGTTGCGCGCAAAGCGCAATGCCCGATAGCCAAAAATCCGTTCGGCATCGATCATGTGACAAAGCACTTCGCGCATGGACCACTTGCCATCCGCATAACGAAAGTCGCACTTCGCTTCCGGGATGGAATGGATCAATTCCATGGTGCGGTACCCCGAAATGCGCATCGCCTGCAACACATCAGGTTGTGTCACCAGCTTCACATAGGCCTTATAGAAGGGCGGTATTGTTTCAAGATTGAGGAACATGCTTATTGAAATTCAGTGAAAGTCTTATCCGGTATTGTTTCATCTACTTTTACATTCCTAGGGCCGCCGCCATCAGACCGGTCGCCCGAAAGCAAAATATTCCCCAGTTTCTGATAGTTGTCCCAGGGGCGCGTAAAATTGGCTGTGTCCTGCTGACTGTCTTTAAAGTACGACCAATATCGTACAAGTTTATCTTTAACATCGACATAAACCCTGTATTTGTTATTGGATGCGTCACCGACTTGCTTAAACATGAGCTGAATCACATTGTATCGATTTCCCTTCAGGGTATCCTCACCCATGTACTTTAGCGTCGCACCGGAGTCCTTTAGTTTGAATGGCATGGCGAGCCAATACATATCATTATAATACATCGACCGTGCACGCTTCAACATCTTCCTGAGGGAGTCCGGTTCTGTGAGTTCCTTTCCTTTGACTTGCACGCGGCCAATCGAATCATTCATGTTTGCCAGGTAAATAATGCCGTCATCCAAACTTTCAATCCGCACCCGGCCCGTAAACTTGTCCCATACCCAGTTTCTGTGCCCAGAAAAATTCCAGGATATAAAATGAGTGTTGTCCCAGTTTTGCTGCCCGCCCATGGCGATCATGATGCTATCCGCCAGTTCGACGGCGGCGGGGTCGGAATTGGAAATATCAAAACCCTCGCCGGGTTGATTCTCTGTGGTGGTTTTCTTCGGGTCGCACGAAAACATGATCAAACCAATGGCCAAAAGGATAATGATGGACTTCATAGGCTCTCTGTTTTTGTAGTGAATTTAGCAATTGCGCAGCCAATTCAAATCAACTTTTGCTGGCAGCTTTCAAAATCCGGCCCCTTAAGAATTCCTCCACGGGCAATACAAGCAGGGCAATCAGCACCTGAATAAAAAAGTCTGCTACCGGGGTGCTCTTGAGCGATATGTTGGCCGCTGCGATGGTCTGTATAAATTGAATCAACATGATGACCGTCAGTGCCGAAAGGAATCGACTGAGGTAGCGGTACCGTGTATTCGCTCCCTTCATGCGGAGCGTCAGGACAACCAACGATCCAAAAAAGAAAAACTCCAGCGCATAAAACCAGGGTCGCTTCCAATACGGTGGAAATACATTGAAATCAATGCTTTCCAATTCGGTGACCTTTCCAAACAAGTCCTTCGACTGCACCTGTACATTGTATTTTCCCGGTGGCAGAAACGGAAAATTGATCACGTTGTTTAACGTCGACCATTGTGTCCATTCACGTTGAAGGTTTTTGACCCAATAGCGATACTCCACAGATTGTAAACTCACATATTCTGGCTGAATAAATTCAAACGTCAATGCACTTTCACCTTCTTCTACTTTAAGTTTCTGCCCTGGAGCAAATTTCGATTGCTGACCCCTTACCTCTTTAAGAAAAAGAGGATTGGAGAGCGCCGAAACATTGTGATCATCACTTGAAAACTGATACAACTCATTGGAACCGGTAATGACCCACAAACTTTTACCCCACTCAGCAGGAGCCAGGAACCGAATGTCAGGAAACAATTTCAGCCATTCTGTTTTAATGGATCCTTGCAATTTGCGATCAACGGTACGCCACTTATTTCCATCATAGAACCAGAAGTATCCGGCCGAGGCAAAATATTTCTTGGAGTCCGGCAATGAGTCGTATTTGACAAATGTGTTCTTGAAACTTGCATAGTGAAAGAACTCGCCATTCTGTGTAAGGTATACTTCCTGTCCATAGGCAAGCCCTACCGTTCGATCCACGGAAGTATGCGGCAACGGAATGGATTCAGCATCGAGAATTTCACCTTCGTCAACACCTACTTTCAGCGCGCGGTTGCGGCCGCAAATCCAAAGATTCTGAAGGTTGTCTTCAAACATGAAATCGGCATGCATTGAAAGGGTGTCAGGGAATTCGGTTTGCACCCAACCCTTGTTGGAGGGGCGGAAAGACTTTATCTTATCATCATACGTACTCAGCAAAAGTTGTTGGAGATTCTTGGAATAGAAAATGTTTCTCACCGGCTCCCGATCCACAGACTGGGCCACCAGGCCGTCCACTTCAAAAACACCACCCACTCCACCACACAGTAATCTGTTTTCAACCACCGCCATTTGATCAACTTTCCCGGAGATCCCTTGTACCCGTTTGTACACATATTCCACCTCCTTCAATATCCTGACTGTCTTCTGTGGACCCTGTCTGAAACCTTTGCGATTTCCTGGTTGAAGCTGCTTTTGGGGTGTCGGGGGGTCGATATCTTCAAATATCTCTTGTCGCTCCAGCAAAAAGAGTCCAAGGGTTGTGCCCACGTACACCTGGTTGATGACGGATTGGACACACAACAGATTTCCATCAAGACCCTGGTAGTGGTTAAAGGTGCGGAATGGCAGAAAGGGCGCCACCCTTGTGAACCCATAATCATGTGCCACCCATACACCCTGGTGACGATCCGTGAGCAAAGCGTAAACTTGATTGTCTGGCAAGCCCGCATAATAATTAGAAATCTCAAGTGTCTCTCCCGTCTCGATGTCAGCGAATACAATCCCACCACGGAGGGTTCCGATCGCCACCATCCTGTCAGTCACCCACGCGCACTGGGAGACTACATTCGCCGAAAGATAAAGTGAGTCAGTTGGGAAAAATGGTATGAGTGACAGTCCCTCCTTTCCTATAAAGAATCGATTGTCCTGGGTGGCAATCAAATCAACTTTTCCATTAGGAGATCGTTCGCTGAAAACCAGCTGTGCCATTTGTACCGGTGGTAAATCGGACGGCTGTAAAGTCTCTCCCACAATTTTCTTCAGCCCCTCTTTTTCAGTATTCACATAGAGGCTGGCGCCAATTTGAAAAAGACCGGTAAAAAGACCCTGTTCGCTGGTAGCGGATAAAAGTGTTCTTGGTTTTGTCGTGCCTGAGTCGAGCTTGATGAGATACTTTTCGTTCAGAAAAAACACGGCCTTGTCCAGCGCATAGGAAGCTATAATATTATTGCTGTTCGCGAGTGAATCGGAAAGTGGCAGGTAGCTGAGCTGATTTTTGTCATTCAGTCCAATTTTTCCGAACCCTGAGGATCCGGCGGCAAAGACATCTCCCTGCTCCGTTACGGAAAGGGAATACACAGCGCCTTTGATGGGCACCATCTCCCAGGTGCGGCCATCAAACTGCAAGACGCCCGAGCGGTTGGCGAAATAAAGAATGCCGTGTTTATCCTGCTGGATATCAAAGCTCCGGTAACTGATGTTCTCATTCCCTGGCTTATAGTGCGACAGGAAATAATGGCCCGGTTGGGCAAACAGTGATTGAAAGATTAAGCCAACGAAGATGAAGGTGAGAAAGGTCTTTTTCATTTCGCAGATAGCCTCAAAGATAGAAAGATCGACTTAACGATGTAACTTAATATTCCTCAACTTTTTTGGAAAACAGTTCGTGGAAATATTGTCGAAAATCAGGGATTATCAATTGTCCTGTCCCTTCACGCAAGAATTCTATTTAACCAAAAACAAAAAATCGCTGCCCGGTGCATTGTCACCAAACTCTCCCATGCGTGGCGTGTTTTTCAGCTTCTCGACAAAACTATAAATCTCCTGAAGGGTAAGAATGCCGTCCTTTCCACCTTGAGAGTCCAGGGCTTCAAGAAAACTTTTGGCAAATGGTGAATGCTTTCCGGGAATGCCATCGGACACGTACGTTTTGCCGCCCGATGTCAGGTATTTTCTTGTCTTGTAAGTGAGTTTGCGTGTAAGGAATTCCGCCTGTGATTGTTCACGGTATACTTCATCGCCTTCCTGACCTCGGGCACTGGCAAGCGCTGCATCAAATGTTCCTCCAAAGCAAACGTCCATGGCGAGGAAAATGTGCTCGCAAGGAATGTTGTTGATGATTGATCTCAGTCGATTGTGCGAGAGGTAAGTGGTCTTTCCTTCGTCATTTAACATCGATTCTTTTGTTACTACAAACCCTTCTCCAAACGTTTGATCGTAGGTGCCATGCCCTGCAAAGAACACAAACAACTGGTCAAGCGGCTTGTATTGCCTCTCTCCGTATTCGCGAAGTTTTTTTAGTTGGTCGGAATTCCAATATCCGTCACAAGGAAATCCTGGTCTCCATCATCCTGAGCTTAGCTGATCTTACTCCAG
>JAYVEZ010000270.1:0-3094 GCA_043773645.1 Cytophagales bacterium | reverse complement strand
TACCCCCGCTACAAGAGAAAAAAGGTGATCGAGAGGTCGCCTTTCTTTTTTAAGAGAAAACTTGGGTTCCTATCCGCCAGCTGGCGGGCGTAAGTTCGATCCCGATAATTATCGGGATTACCCCCGCTACAAGAGAAAAAAGGTGATCGAGAGGTCGCCTTTCTTTTTTAAGAGAAAACTTGGGTTCCTATCCGCCAGTTGGCGGACGTAAGTTCGATCCCGATAATTATCGGGATTACCCCCGCTACAAAAAATAAGCCGTCAGATGACCCACGAATGGGTTTCTCTGACGGTTTTTTTATTGCTTGAAATCTGAGATTCAAAAATCCACACAAAACACTCAGAATTTCTTTTCCAACATCGCAATATTCTTTTGGGCTTCTGTCTTGCCGAATGACAAAGCAAGCTTGTACAACTCAAGGGCTTCCCTTCTGGAACTTTTCTTCTTTTTGGGTGCGAACTTTGTCCGGTTGGCCGTCTCTTCAACGGCCTGCGCCCTGGCGAAATAGGCTTCACCCTGGTCGAGCTTTGATTGGGTAAGCAACTGGTTAACCTGAGTTTGCAACTGGGCGGTCTCTTCCTGCCTGACCTTGATCACATTCATCTTCTCTTCGATCTCTGCCTTCTGAAGATTCACGGTGCTGATGAGGGCGTCATTCTCAGAGCGATACTGGTCCACCTGTTGTTTCAAGGCGGCAAGCTCGTGGTTGCGGACGTCAAGTTCAGCCTTCAACTTGCGAAGGGCACTACCGTAGGCTTTGTCACCGGATTTCTTCACAGTCTTCTCGAGGGCAGCAATTCTGCGTTCCGTCTTGCGAACATACTGATTGATGTCACGCATGCGGGCGACATAACTTTCATACGTAGCTCCATCGGCCATGTGGATTCTCAATACTTTTCGGTTAGCATCGATTGAATCCATCAACACACCAATCTCCACCATGGTTTGAGTCATCTGGTGATTGGCCTGAACGACCGATCGCAGTGAATCCACCGTATGTTGTGCCGTTTCATTCTTTCTGAGGTCGCAACTAAACAACATGGAGACCACAGTCAGTGTTATCAGAATCTTTGTTTTCATGAATTTCTGGTTTGATTTGAGCTGTTTGTTACAGCTGATAACGAATGACCGTGCCCGGTGATACGCGCGAGTCTGTCCAACCGTCGATATATGGGTTCGTTGGCAGTATACTCCGACGATTGGGGAATTTGTGTTATTGAGAAACGCCGGTCGTGACAGGATATCGAAGCATGGGGTGATTGATGGAATTATGGCTGCTGTTACCGCCGTTCAATTGTGCGAAGAGACTTTCATTGCTTAGTTGCCGATGAGATCAACATCACAATCCAATGACCGCACAACTTCCTGACAGAATTATTCTCCAAGGGCAATCCTGGGACCTATACAGCAATCCGCTGGAGCAGTATTGGTCGCGATTGCATAAAACCCGTCCGCCCCTGTATCCATTGCCGTATTGTATGCGGGGTTATGTGGCTTCGTGGCTCATAAAAGATCATCAACTTTTTCTTGCGGATGTGGATGGTAACTATGAAAAGAAGTCAATCTTTTTTGGAACCAAGTCTGCGCGATTCGGCATCAATACTTTGTGGCCCCGGTTTAATGGGCAGCCAATCAAGGCAGCATGGTATTCAGGAAAGCTGAGGGTTCCTCAGGGCAAAATGACCCTGTACGATTTCAAGGGTTACAATTCCAGATTTGAAAAGGAGGTTATCATCACCATTGAAAATGGCGATCTGCTAAAGATGGTAACCCTTGACTACACACAAAAATCAGTTTTAGTCAATGAGACCATTCATGTAAGCTCTCAAAAGGGAGGGCGTGGGAAGGTCGTCCGGTAACTTGATCAAGAGCCAAAAGAATTTAACAATCCCGATAGCTATCGGGATGTTTAAAAAACCACCAAGTGAGGGTTAGTCCAACAATAACTTATAGATCTTATCCAGCGCCTTCGTTGCCGCCTCATGGATTGGGCTCTCTGTCACCGTGCCTAGGTTGATTCCAACAAAAAAGTAAACGTGCCTATCAGGAAAGTAATAGAGTTGACATCCTGCTCCGATGCCGCCGCCGCTGTGGCCATAGGCAGGGAGCCCATTCAACAGGGTATAGTCCAGTCCAAGCCCATAGGTCGGATTGCCTTTTTTGTCCTTGACCCAGGTTTGCATTAACCTGAGTGTGGAGTCGGCCAATAGCTTTCCCTCCATCAGACCTTTTAAGAACATCACCGCTTCCAAGGGTGTTGTGACAATGCCGTCATCTCCGACCAAGCTGGTAACATTGTTGCGCTGCAGGATGGAGGAGTTTTCCAGGATGCTGTTGCTGTGCCGGTCCCAATAGGCGTTGACGAGTGTTGGGTAGTTGAGGTAGCCCGGGTCGTTTCTGTAGAAGGTGTCGTGGAGTCCCAGGGGTTTGAAGATGGTATCGGTGATATATTTTGCATGATCCCCGGTAAGGGCATCGGCGATGAGTGAAAGAACCACGTAGTTGGTGTTGCGATAGGCATATTTGCTTCCGGGGGCAAAGTCCAATGGTTTACGGTCGATGTACTTCAGGTAGTCTTCTGCCGAAAAATAATGATCAGGGTGTTGCAGCAATATTCCAACGTAGGCAGGAACAAGA
Organism: Cytophagales bacterium; assembly: GCA_043773645.1. GTDB lineage: Bacteria > Bacteroidota > Bacteroidia > Cytophagales > Cyclobacteriaceae > ELB16-189. The sequence goes on along the minus strand of JAYVEZ010000270.1, from coordinate 456 downwards.
TTGTATTCGGGTATACCGGAGGTATGGTTGAGCAACATGCGCACGGTTATCTTTTGAGGTTGAGCAATGTATTTGCTGTAGTGTGCAGGCAGGCATGCGGTGATGGATTCATCCAATTTGATCTTCCCTTCTTCGTGAAGCTTCAGGATGGCTACCGCCATGTATGTCTTCGAGACGCTTTGGAGATATTGCAAGTGACAACTTTGCATCGGTGTTTTGTCTTCGATTTTGGCATAGCCGGCGTTCGCAACCCACCATCCTTCATTAGAATAGACTGCCATGGAGCATCCGGGGACACCGTTGGCGACAAGTTCGTCGAGTGCCTGCTGAATTTGTTTTGCCTTGGAATAGTTTGCGTTGACGCCATCGGAATCGGGAGTGCAAGCGGAAACAGGCAACCCCTGAGCGTGCAGTGAATCAATTCTCACCAAGACGACGAAGCAAGTGGTGAAGAGT
>JAYVEZ010000269.1:0-6030 GCA_043773645.1 Cytophagales bacterium | reverse complement strand
CCGGTCTACGCCGAATGAGAAACCAACGCCGGAAACACCGGGCATGCCAAATCCGCCGGTAAGGTTATCGTACCTACCGCCACCGCTCACACTGCCAATCGCCACGTTGTTGATTTTCACTTCGAAGATGCAGCCTGTATAGTAGCTCAGGCCGCGGGCGAGGGCGATATCAAACAGGATGTGTTCTTCATGCGCTCCATAGCTCGCCAGCAGATCCAACACTTCTCTAAAGTCCGAAACTCCTTTCTGTCCAGCTGTCGAATTTGAAAATTTGTTGGAGAGGAATTCAAGTTTTTGACTTGTGCTTCCCTTAAAGTTCAGGATTTCAAACAGTGACATAAGGCTTGCTTCCGAAAAGCCCTTGCCCCTCAGCTCTTCTTTTACTTTCTCTTCGCCGATTTTGTCCAGCTTATCGATGGCAACAAAAAGGTCTCCTTCATTCCCTTTTGCTCCGGCCATTTCAGCAAGACCGGAGAGGATGGCGCGGTGATTTATTTTGATTGAATAGTCTGTGATCTTTAGTCCCTTAAAAACCTCGTTGATCATCAGCACAATTTCGGCCTCACAGATCAGGGAGTCGGTTCCAACGACATCTGCGTCGCATTGATAAAATTCCCGGTAGCGTCCTTTCTGGGGACGATCCGCGCGCCACACGGGTTGGATTTGGTATCGCTTGAATGGAAAAGTGATTTCGTGGCGGTTCATTACAACGTAGCGGGCGAAGGGTACGGTGAGGTCATAGCGAAGGCCTTTTTCTGAGACTGAATTTGTTAACAGTTTCCAGTTTCCGGTTTCCAGTTCGTTCTTGTCAGCGTCTTTCAGGAAATCACCTGAATTCAAGATTTTGAAAAGCAATTGATCACCCTCTTCCCCATATTTCCCTGTGAGGGTAATGAGGTTCTCCATTGCCGGAGTTTCCAGCGGCTGAAAGCCATAGGTCTCAAATACCTTGCGGATGGTGTTGAAGATAAACTGGCGCTTGGACATTTGGGCGGGTCCAAAGTCGCGGGTGCCTTTCGGGAGGGTAGGTTTGTCCATAATTTCCGGGCTAAAACTAACAGTATTCGACGTAATTAGGCTGTTTTTGTCGCTTCGAATACGGATAAAATCGAGTCAGACCTTGTAATACCAAGAAAGGGGATTATTTTTGCGCCTCTTTAAAACGAACCAACTATGTCAGTAACCCGACTCAAGCGTAAGAACCGCAAAGACAGAGCCAAATCGGCCCGCAGAAGGCAAACGCTGAAGCTCCAGAATTTCCAGCCCGTGGCCAAAGGAGTGGATATCGAGAAGATCAAGGAAGAATTCAAGGCGAAGAAAGCTGCTGCTAAGAAATAATTTGTCCTGATAGTCCCGATAGCGATCGGGATCTGTAATCCGGTGATGTGCCAATGAGAGATCGTTGGCATTTTTATTGGCTGGCCATCACCGAATCACCGAATCACCGAATCAATCACCCCTCTTTTCCCCAACTCCACCACCTCCATATTCCTGATTTCCTCCCCAATTAATTCAAAGCGGACAATGGTTTTCATGTGGTGAAATCCGTGATTTCCCGCTGCTCCCGGGTTGAGGTACAGCATGTTGTTGTGAAGGGGATCTTTCTTCACGCGCAGGATGTGTGAATGGCCGCAAATGAAAATGTCCGGGACTTTTGTTTTGAGAATTTTTTTAACGCGTGGATTGTAGTTCGGTGGAGCGCCTCCGATGTGCGTCATCCAAATTTTAAATCCTTCACACGCCCACCACAAGTCTTCAGGATAGCGTACACTCAGATCTTTGTCATCGATGTTTCCGAATACGGCCTTGAGGGGTTTGAATTTTTCCAGGGCATCGACCACGGCCGCATCTCCGATGTCGCCGGCATGCCAGATTTCATCACACGCTTTTAAGTGTTCAAAAACTTTTGGGTCCAGGTAGCTGTGGGTGTCGGAGAGGAGGCCGATTTTCATTGGAGGGTTAAATTTGGCGAGAGAAAGCCGTTTTTCCAATGGCAGCGGTTCAGGCACAGATTGAACTATTTCCCATGAATGATTTGTTTGAGTATGCAATAATGCTATCCTTACAAATATGACAAACAAGAAAATTGGAATTTTAGGATCCGGACAAGTGGCTCAGGTATTGGCCAGCGGATTTATCAAACACGGCTATGAAGTAATGGTCGCCAGCAGTGACATTTCGAAATTGACCGAATGGAAAAGTAAAAATCCCAAGGGTAAACTGGGAAGCTTTGAAGAGACCGCAAAGTTCGGGGACACACTCGTGCTTGTTGTCAAGGGAACCAGTGCCGAATCCATTGTAAAGTCAGTGGCTGCTTCGTTGTCTGGTAAACTGGTCATTGACGCAACGAACCCGATCGCCGAGGTACCCCCGACCAACGGTGTGCTCGCCTATTTCACAACGCTGTCTGAATCTTTGATGGAGCGGCTTCAGGCATTGGCACCACAGGCAAAATTTGTAAAGGCATTCAACAGTGTGGGTAACCTATATATGGTCAACCCCAATTTTCCGGGAGGCAAACCCACCATGTTCATTTGTGGTAACGACAAAGACGCCAAGAGGGAAGTGGCTGGCATCCTCGACCAATTTGGATGGGAGCCTGCAGATTTTGGCAGGGTAGAATCGGCCCGTGCGATTGAGCCTTTATGTATCCTCTGGTGCATTCCCGGCATGATCAACAACGAATGGACCCACGCTTTCAAATTGCTGCGCGCCTAAATCACCAAATCACCAAATCTCTAAATCACTAAATATTATGAAGACATACGTTGTACTAGGTGCCACCGGAAATACCGGCAAACCGATTGCCCTGGGCCTGCTTGCCAAAGGAAATAAAGTAAAAGTTGTAAGCCGCGATACCCAGAAGGCCGCAGACCTGGTTGCGAAAGGAGCGGAGTTGATCGTGGGTGAATCCAACGATGCGGGTGTGCTTCGCAGAGCCCTCGTTGGAGCCGATGCATTGTACATGCTGATACCAGCTGCCTACACATCTCAGGATTTTACCAAGACGCAATTGTCTTATGTGAACGCCGCCGCGGAGGCCTTGCAAGGGTCGTCTGTAAAATATGTAATAACACTAAGCAGTGTCGGGGCTCATTTGCCTATGGGCGCCGGCGTTGTTCAGGGACTACAGTTAATGGAACAGATTATCAATGGCATTCCGGGAATTCATGTACTGCACTTGCGTGCCACTTATTTTCTTGAAAACGGATTGAACATGGCCGGCATGGTAAAGCACATGGGGATCATGGGATCTCCTGTGCGTGCAGATTTGAAAGTCCCCATGGTTGCCACCAAGGACATTGCAGCCAAAGCGCTTGCCCATCTATTGGCCCTTGATTTCACTGGCAAAGGACATGAATATGTTTTGGGCGCCAAGGACTATACTTATACAGAGATTGCGGCCATTTATGGAAAGGCGATTGGAAAACCTGATTTGAAATATGTTCAGTTTCCTGCTGCTGACGCCAAGAAGGGGATGATGGGTGCAGGCATGAGTGAAAGCGTCGCTGACCGCATGAATGAGTTCGTGAAAACGATGAACGATGGTCGGATACTGGAGGAAGTGAAGCGAACAGCCACCAATACAACGCCGACTACGGCCGAAGAGTTTTCGCAGGTGTTCAAGTCGGTGTTTGAAAAGAGTTAATTTGAAAATGAACCAATTTGAAAATTTGAAAATGGGGCCAGGTCTATGGTGGAGCTTATTTTCAAATTGGTTCATTTTCAAATTTTCAAATTTATTGTATGCTTGACAAAAGGACGGCCCTGATCACGGGTGCCAATCGTGGTATAGGAAGGGAAGTAGCAAAAGAATTGGCAGAGCTGGGCTGGCAAGTCATTGCTACTGCACGCGACGAGGCCAAGGCGAAAAAAACGGCCAGCGAAATTGGACATGGGGTCATTGGATTTCCTTTGGATGTTACCGAGGAAGCATCGGTCAAACTCGTGGCAAATTTTCTTCAAGAGCATTTTAAAAGACTCGACGTCCTGGTGAACAACGCGGGTGTCATCGGAAATAATCCCATGCTTGATTTTAACTTGGAAGAAGTCAGCCATGTGATGAACGCGAATTTTATGGGGCCCATGCGCACGTCGAAATACTTTCTTCCATTATTAAAGAAAAGCAGCGATGGTCGGATCATCAATATCTCCAGTGGCATGGGAGAACTGGCTTCATTGGAGCAAGGCGGCTACGGAGCCTACCGGCTGAGCAAAACTTCCTTGAATGCATTCACCATTCTTTTGGCAGCAGAGCTTAGAGGCAGTTCGGTGAAAGTGATGTCGATGTGTCCTGGCTGGGTTAAGACCGATATGGGTGGAGCCGGGGCAACGCGTTCTGTCGAGAAGGGGGCTGAGACAGCGGTGTGGTTGGCCACAGCGGATGAGGTCGAAACAGGAAAATTCTACCGAGATAAGAAGAGGATTCATTGGTAATAATTGAATTCGGTGATTCGGTAATTCGGTGATTCGTTGATGCCAGCACGACAAAATCAATGGAGTGGCCGATGGTCCAGATAACTATCCGGGATTGAAATGAGTCTCGAGTAAGTGATCTCCCATTTTCAAATTGATTTTATCCTATGTTTGCCTGAAGTAAAGGCGCTCACCTGTGTTCAAAGGAAAGAGAAATCTCATACTATCAATTACCTTCCACGCGGTCTGGATGATGTTCCTGTCATACTTGTGGCTTAACCTGCCTTATTCGTATGAGTCAGAGTCCAAAATCATGGCCTTTACCAATATCCTGAAAAATGTTGTGCTGGGGGTGCAGGAAAAGCCATCGAAGGACAGCCTCCTGTTTGTAAATATCTCCTATGACAAGATGCTGATTCCGCGCTATGACAGCGAGGGCTTTGCTTCGGGGAATGTAGCAATCACCGACCGGGTGGCGCTGACTCGGTTTTTGAAAGTTATCAATTCCAGCCATCACCACCGATTTATTATTCTCGATGTTTTCTTTGAAGACTCCACAGCCAATGATTCCATGCTGCAGGTTCAGGTGAAAAATTGTAAGTCCCTCATCCTGCCGTACCATTTGGATGGAGGACAAACAAGACAAAAAAGTTACATACGAGGCTGGAGCGGACTGGCGGACTACGATGCCGACTTCGGGACTTTCCTCAAATACTCTTTTCTTCAGCAGGATACCTTCCGGACGGTTCCCCTTGCACTCTATGAGAAATTCAACAATGGCTACCTGCAGAAATTTGGTCCGTTCTATACGTCACAGGGCCACCTGGCCCTGAATGCCCTGACCCTTGATTTTTCAGTGCGTTCGTATGATGTATTTAGCAATGACGGGACCGGCTACAGTTCGATCCATTTGTGTGAATTGATGGCTGCGCCTCCGTCATTCATTCAGGACCTGGTCAAGAACAAGATCATTGTTGTTGGTGATTTTACGGATCGGGATTTGCATCCAACGCTGTATGGAACCATAGCAGGGCCGTTGATTCAGATCAATGCCTATCTGGCGCTGGTAAATGGTGATCATTTGCTGACGTGGCCTCTGTTGATTTTTATTTTTTGTTGCTACTGGATAATTTCATGGTACCTGTTTTCTGACCTTGTGCTCGTTCATCACCCGTGGATCGAAAAAATAAAGAAAAGTAAGTGGGGTGGGGTGATCTTTGATTTTCTGAAATACGCATCGATTTTGATTGTGATCAACATTTTTAGTTACCTGTTTTTCGATGTCCATTTGAATGTATTGATTATGGGTGTGTACATTGTGATGGTGGAGTATCTCATTTCATGGGTCAGACAAAAAAATAAAAACGCACATGAGAAACAGTAACCTGGTTGCGCTGATTCTTTTTTGTTTTGTACTGCAAGACAGCAGGGCACAGAACGTGTATTATGTCTTGAACGTCAAGGGCATTGTCAAACTGGAGAAAACCAAAGCGCTCCTGAAGGCCAACGACCAGATTTCTGATCAGGAGACAGTACTTTTCAGTGCTCCCACCGATGCGGTGGCAGTCATAAGTTCAAAGAGTGGCCGCATGATCTTACGTCCCAAGCCTGCTG
>JAYVEZ010000268.1:0-4030 GCA_043773645.1 Cytophagales bacterium | reverse complement strand
TGAAAGAGGGAATCACTTCCCAGGCCATCATCGACAAATACCATGTGCTGATCCGCGATTGCCTCTACCAACTTGGCATTTCTTTCGACATCTACCACCGCACCAGCGAGGCCATCCACCACCAGACTTCCCAGGAATTTTTCCTGACACTTTTTAATAAGGGCCTGCTCACGGAAGTAACCTCGGAACAATATTTCGATGATGAGGTCAAGATGTTTCTCGCCGACCGCTACATCGTGGGTATTTGCCCCCGGTGCGGCAACCCCAATGCCTACGGCGACCAGTGCGAGAAGTGTGGCTCTACACTCAGTCCCAGTGAGCTGATCAATCCGCGCTCCACGCTTTCCGGCAAGGCGCCGGTGCTGCGGTCAACGAAACACTGGTATCTGCCTTTACAAGACTATGAACCCTGGCTGCGCGAATGGATTTTGAAATCCCATGAACACGACTGGAAGACGAATGTGTATGGTCAATGCAAGTCGTGGATCGATTCAGGACTTCTCCCGCGCGCGATGACCCGCGACCTGGACTGGGGTATCAAAGTGCCTTTGCCTGACGCAGAAGGGAAGGTGCTCTATGTTTGGTTTGATGCACCCATCGGATACATTTCGGCCACACGGGCATTGTTCCAGGAAATGAGCGATGGGAAGAGGAAATATTCATCTCCCCAATCGGATTTTGGAAAAGTGAAGGCCGACGACTGGAAGAAGTACTGGCAGGATGATGACACCAAACTGGTTCACTTTGTCGGCAAGGACAACATCGTGTTTCATTGCATCATTTTCCCTGTGATGCTGCATGCCTCGGAGCAATACATTGTGCCTGACAACGTGCCCGCCAATGAGTTCATGAATCTGGAAGGCGACAAGATGTCCACGAGCCGCGGCTGGTCCATTGAGATGCACGAATACCTTGAAGACTTCCCCGACAAGCCGGATGTGTTGCGCTATGCGCTGCTCACCAACCTGCCGGAGACGAAGGACAGTGAGTTTACGTGGAAAGATTTCCAGTCGAAGAACAACAATGAGTTGGTGGCCATCTTTGGGAACTTCGTGAACCGGGCATTGGTGCTTACGCAGAAATATTTTGACAACAAGGTTCCTGCAAGGGGAATATTGAATGACATTGACCGCGCGGTGGAGAAAGCGGTGAAAGAATTTCCTGGAAGAATTGCCGCCTCCATTGAGGGCTATCGTTTTCGTGAAGCAACGGCGCTCATGATGGACCTGGCGCGTACTGGAAACAAATATCTGGCGGAAACGGAACCATGGAAAGTGGCCAAGACTGACATGAGCAGGGTAGGGACGATTCTGAACCTGGCCTTGCAGATATCCGCAAACCTGGCCGTGCTGACGGAACCATTCCTGCCTTTCTCTTCGAGGAAATTGAAAGACATGCTGCGGCTAAAAGACTTGACCTGGCAAGAAACCGGTTCGATTGATTTGTTGTCTGCGGGTCACGCGTTGGGCCAGTCCAGTTTATTATTTGAAAAGATTGAGAACGAGATCATCGAAGCTCAGATCAAGAAACTAAATGAAAAGAAGATGCAAGTAGAAGGCAGCCTTCCTCCGGGCGAAGCGGCGGCCAAGCCGGTGAAGCCCCTCAAGCCTGAGGTGACCATTGACGATTTTTCAAAGCTTGACATCCGGATCGGCAAAGTAACCGCGGCGGAGAAAATGGAAAAATCCGACAAGCTGCTCAAGCTGACAGTAAACAGTGGCCTCGACACGCGCACGATCTTAAGTGGCATCGCAAAGCATTTCACCCCCGAAGAGATGGTGGGCAAACAAGTGACGTTCATTGCCAACCTCGCACCGCGCAAGATGATGGGCATCGAGTCGCAGGGAATGATATTGATGGCGGAGGATAAGGATGGGAAGTTGAAACTATTGCAGCCATCGGGGGATGTGGAGCCTGGGGCAACTGTGAGCTGATGCAGCAACTTCTGCATTCATTATTCAAAATTCATTATTCGATATTGAAATTTGAATTAAGAATTTTGAATACTGAATCTTGAATGCTGAAGTTGGGCGAAGCTGATGCTATTGAGTTTTCCCAAAATGTTTATCTCTACCCCTTGAACTCCCCGAAAGTCCAGGGCCTGGCTTACATTCTGTGCCCAATATTTTACATTTTATCTTTGGATTGATCGCTCGAAAATATCCTGTGTCCTTACACTCACTGCTGATTAATTTCCCCACCGCGAGCAGGGCCTGCTGCCTTGCTATAAGTATATCCTCAATAGTAAGAGGGAATTGAATTAGACCTTTCGATTCAGACTTAGTCAGAACACCCTGTGGGGCTTGGAAGGCAGGCTTGTGCCTCAATTGCCGGTTTGTGTGGTGAATTATACCCAGATGCAATTGTTTTAAAGGGATGAGGCGATGGGACGGTTTTTGCAGCAATGCAATGAATAGTAAAACGAATAAATAAGGAACAAATGAAAAATGCAATGAAGAGCAGGATGGTGTATGGAACGTTAATGTTTGGCATCTTGGTGGCGGGCCTGTTTGCCTGCGGTGACAAGAGTGCAGGAACGTCAAGGCTGGAAGTCCGCATGACGGATGCCCCGGCGGATTACCAGGAGGTCAATGTTGATATTCAGGGTGTACAGGTCAATTCTCAAACCGGTGATCCGGCCACCGGATGGCAATCCCTCACAATTTCAAAGGGAGTTTATAATCTACTTAAGTTTTCCAACGGATTGGACACCTTGTTGGGGCATGTGGACCTTCCGGCAGGGCATGTATCTCAAATCAGGCTTGTGCTCGGAACGAATAATTCCGTAAAGATAAACGGCGTGACGACCGCGCTGAGTACACCAAGCGCACAGCAAAGTGGTTTAAAACTTCAGATAAACACTGATTTGAAAGAAGGGATTACTTACAAAATTCTTTTGGATTTTGATGCGGCACGATCGATTGTATCAACAGGCAGTGGTAAATTCAATCTTAAGCCAGTTATCAGAACGATCACGACCGCACAGGATGGGGCTATCAAGGGTATCGTGAATCCTATGGCCTCAGCGCCCGCGATTTACGCCATTACGGGAACTGATACTGTATCCACTTTTGCTGGGGCAACCGGAGGTTTTCTGGTACATGGCCTTGGCGCAGGAACATACAGACTGGTGTTTGTCCCCAAGGCTGGATATCAGACCAAGGAGATAACGAACGTAGCCGTTTCCATCAACACAGTGACGGATGTTGGGACCGTGTCATTGAACTAGTTTATTCTTTTGAAACATTTCATTGAACGCTTTTAAAGGTGTTCAATGAAATGTTTTTGCATATAAGCTTCTTTGGTTTCGCTTATTTTTGGTGAGGTCTAATCTGTGGAGGAGGTGAGCATTTCTTTTCCCCAGATTATGTGCAAGAGTGTACATTTTCTGAAAAATTGATTATCTATACTTCTTGAACTCTCCAAAATCCCAAGTAGAATTTGTTACCAGCCTGGCGTATAACCTGGAGGGCCTTCCCGGGCGATTGAAATTGTATTTCAGCCAGTTTCTCGATTTCATTTTTCTGGTATTCTTCCCCCCGATCAGATTCGGTACATAGAAAACAAGAAGGCTTCTCATCCTTTTGCCAGCGATGAATAACATGGTGTTGGCCTCCCGGGATTTTACAACAGATGAAAAAGTGTGGGCGGTGGCATCCTTGCAGTTACTGAAGTCTGAGGCTGAGATGATCGATGACCGGGTGTTTTCTTTGAAAATGGACATGGTTTTATACCAATATACAGTGATTTATTTAGACGGTACCTAATTTTCAGTCGTGATGAAATACTGGAACCCGCCGAAGAGGGCGACACCGCCATGCTACAAAAAGGGCTATTGGTCGCAAGGCAGATCACTAAGATTCAGGCGTTGTTTGACTATGACCCCGATATGATGTTTGTTGAGGACCTTGAAATAGAACCAGACATCCTTGTAAAGATGAACCGCAAAGAAGAGGCCATCGATTACCTGGAAGGACTTATTGAAGTCAATCCGCATGAAGAGTCAAAGGAAGTGTTGCGGACTAAATTA
>JAYVEZ010000267.1:0-6314 GCA_043773645.1 Cytophagales bacterium | reverse complement strand
TAGACCCATCGGGCAATCTCACCACACGATGAATGCTCGTCATCGAGGCACTCAAATCCTGGGTGCCCTTCATCCAGAATTTATATTCCTTCTCCAGGGATGGCAAATATTTTATCAGCACCTTTTCATCCGCAGCCCCGGGAGATCCGCCATTCTTTTCGGCCAGTAATTTTACCATGAGGGAATAGAAAGGGGGTTGTGATCGCCCCAGAAAGTAGGACCTGTTTCCATTCGGGATGTATCCAACTTTGTCGATGAGATAGGAAAAATTATCCACCATGTGCTGGATGAGGTCCCACCTTTTTGAAACCCGAAGTCCCAGCATGGTGAAGTAGCTGTCCCAATAGTAGATCTCACGAAACCGCCCGCCCGGCACGATGTATGGATGGGGCAGGGGCAACAACGAACCGCCTTCGGCATCGGGTTTTCGGGTGAGTACATCCCAGAGTGCTTCGATATGTTGTTGTGCCGATCTTGTGGGATCACTTTCATATCCTTCCGCGTAGGCATTGGGCAGGTGAAAATTCGCAGCCACAAATCCCGTCAAGTCAAATCCAGTGGATTTTTTCTCCCGTTGATAATCCTTTTTGATTTCTTCCAGCGATCGTTTGGGCACACAATCAGGAAACGTTTTCCCGTCGCCCAGAATATTTTTCATCTGGACTTCTTCGAAGAGGGCACCGAGATCGTGAATTTGATTGATCATAAATTAGAAGTTGAAACCCTGAACCCGGAACCCAAAACCCGGAACCCACTAATGCCCCTTCGAAGTGAACTCGATCTTTGCTTCTGATTTCCTCTGTATCCGGTTGAAGAAGAAAAGACACACGATCAGAATTCCCATCGGCACCAGCGAGAAATAGAATGCTGTCTCACCACCGTAGGCTTCAAATATATTTCCGGTGATGATGGAGCCTGTCGTTCCGCCCAGCGCAGAGAATATTACAATCAGTCCGGACATGGGCCCATGCTGACGGGGAGGGAGTGTGCTGAGAATGACAGAATTGATAGCGGGATAAATGGGAGCGATGAACAATCCGATTAACGGAAACACGAATGCTCCCAAGGGTGCATTGCCCCAGCCGGTGATGACCCGTCCATCGGAAACCTGTGCGAGGGGAATGGCCACCAATACCAATACCCCTGCCGCGGCAAGACAGATGATGAGCACCATGAACCAATGAATCTTTCGCAACACAATGCCTGCGGTGAATCGCCCCACGGCGGTAGAAGCTGCAAGGATGCTGGCCATTTGAATACTTAAGGTCGTTGGGAGGTTTAGAACTTTGCTGTTGAACGTCGGGAGCCAGCTCATGATGCTTTGCTCGATGAGGACATAAATAAATGCGCTTGCGATAAACACAAGGACCAGGGGCGCGAGGGCCAGTTTGACCATCTCTTTAAAGTCTTCGAGGAATGGTTTTGATTCGGTGGTTCTGACCGACGACTCATCCAGTGACGTACTAAGCAACAAGAGAAAGGCGACGAGGGAAATGCCCGCCAACAGGTAATAGACACGAAGCCACTCGGTGGATTGGGGCTGTCCGTCTTGAACAAAGGCGCTGAATATGAAATAGCCGGTGAGAATCCCCACCATAAAAAATGATTCGATGAAGTTCATGAAACTGGCGTGTTCCTTTTTGTCTTTGGTGACGATGCCAATCGTTGCGTACACAGAAACTTTGATGAGCGCAAAGCCGGTACCTGTCGCGGCAAATAAAACTTTGGTCATCGCGAAACTTCCCAACGAAGGCATGAGCAGGCAAACGGAGGCGATGAATCCCAGTGCAATGAGCATGGAGTTTTTATAACCGATGCGTGTGATGTAGGAGGCTACCAGAAAGGAAACGGCAGCGATGCTTAAATCCTTAAAGGCTTCCAGGATGCTCGCTGAAGATTCTGAAACGCCATAATTGGCCTGCACCTGCAAGATCACTGTGCCCACGCTGTTGAGCAAAATGGCGAACACAAAGTAATTGAGAAAGAGAGAGACCTTGATTTTCCAATTGGACATGCGCGTCGGGGTTGATCTATTTCATGTATCCGCTTTTCTTCCAGGCCTGAATGCCTTTTTTCAACATGGCATCAAGCTCGCGGGTTTCCACTTGATCCTGTTTTTTGAAGTTGAAGCAGGTTTTTCCTTTTAGGAATTTTTTCAGGGTTGGAATTGTTTTTTCAAAATCATTCTCATGATAATAGAGCGGAAAGAAATAGAAACTGATCATGTCTTTGCGCGTCACCACGGATGAAAAATACATTCCGGGCACAATCTTTTTGGTGCTTCCGTACGGAACCGGCTTGTTGCCGATGAGTTCAAATACACCTGCTTTATCCTTTGTGATCACCATGGGCGGTGAACACTTTATCAGTGAGGCTTTGATCGTAGTGAAGATGGCCTTCTGGACTTCAGGGGTAAGGGGCATAGTCAAACTTACAAAATATTCTATATGCGTGCTTTCATTCTCCGGGGTTTTGTTGAGATGGAATTTAACCGCGGAGAACGCAGAGGTTCGCAGAGAAACGTTCAGGAGCGCTCTACTCTGCGAACCTCTGCGCGCTCTGCGGTTTTGCATTTCTTCTGTATTTAAATATCCAGCACCCATTAGACAGTAACCGGTGTTTGGTAATTTATTGGTAATTAGTAATTAGTGTCTCTGTCTCACATCTTACTTCTTACCTTTTACCTCTTACCGATTACGATTCCTCCCTTCTCAACTTCCCAATTCTCAAGTTTCCCTATCTTTGACCATGCGATTGATATTTGCCACAATCATTGTCTTGACCATGACGTCTGCCTTCAAGCAAGTGTATATACCAAAGTTCGATGTGCAGGGCCACCGGGGTTGCCGTGGGCTGCGGCCGGAGAACACGATACCAGCTTTTCTTATGGCGCTGGATTCCGGTGTCACAACACTGGAGATGGACGTAGCCATCACCCGCGATGGAAAGGTTGTTGTATCACATGAACCCTGGATGTCGGCCGCCATCTGCCTGGATCCATCCGGTAATTCCATCACACCCAAACAAGAAAAAAAGTACAACATCTTCCAGATGACCTATGAACAGGTGAAAGGATGGGATTGCGGTTCGAAAGGCAATGAACGTTTTCCGGAACAGGAGAAAATGAAGACCGTCAAGCCCCTGTTGAGTGATGTGATTGTCGCGGTGGAAAACCACATCAAGAATTTCACCCGTTACGAGGCGGATTACAACATTGAGATTAAAAGCCTGCCCGAAGGAGATGGAAAGTTTCACCCGAAGATTGAGGAATATTCGGAGATCGTTTATCAATTGGTGGATCAATACCTTCCCCTGGACAGGGTTGTTATCCAGTCCTTTGACTTTCGGGTGTTGAAATATTGGCATGAAAAATATCCGGAGGTACGGTTGGCTGCCCTGGTGGAAAACCTCAAGTCCATTGACGAAAACCTCAAGGAAATCGGCTTTGCGCCGTCTATTTATAGTCCGGATTACAAATTGCTTTCCAAAGACGAGGTTAAACATTGCCATGACTTAAAGATGCGCGTCATCCCCTGGACGGTAAACGATGCGGTAGAAATGGTTGCGCTGAAGGGCATGGGTGTGGATGGCTTCATTACGGATTATCCCGACAGGGCAAGGAAGTATAAGATGACGTTGAATATTGTGAGGAAGTAGGGTAAGGGGGCTGGATACTGGATGCTTGATACTTGATACTTGATACTTGATACTGGATGGCCCTTCAGTAGAAAAACGAATTATTACGGGAATTCAGGCGAGGGAGGAAGGCAGTCTTCTTTTTATTTACTTTGCGGCTTAAATCCATTCTATGAAATATGATGTATATGGCATCGGCAATGCCATTGTAGATATTGTGACCGAAGTGGAACACGATTTCTTCGAACAAAACGAGGTCGAAAAAGGTGTGATGACCCTCGTGGATGAAAAACGGCAGATTCATTTGATGAAGGCCATCGATATGAAAAGAAGCAAGATGTCGGGGGGCGGGTCGGCAGGCAACACGGTGGTGGCCATAAACCAGTTTGGCGGAAAAAGCTTTTACTCCTGCCTGGTGGCCCATGATGAAATGGGAAAATTTTTCCTTGAAGACCTCAAAAGAAATGGCGTTGATACCAACTTGAAATACGAGCAATGTCCGCAGGGTCATTCAGGCCGATGCCTGGTGATGACATCACCCGATGCGCAACGTACAATGAATACATTCCTGGGGGTAAGTTCGTTCCTATCTCCGGAGCACCTGGACGAAACGGCAATCAAAAACTCTTCATACGCATACCTGGAAGGTTATCTGGTTGCCAGCCCAAAGGGATTGGAGGCCATGAAAGAAGCCAAAAAAATTGCTGAGCAAAACCGTGTGGAAGTGGCGCTTACTTTTTCAGACGCCAGCATGGTAAAGTACTTTTCAAAGCAGATGGAGGAAATCGTGGGCGCCAGTGTCGACCTGCTGTTTTGCAACGAAGAGGAGGCCATGATCTTTACCGGCACCAATGATCTCCCCGAAGCCCGCGAGAAATTGAAACTGGCGGCCAAACGTTTTGTGATTACGTTGGGCGCTAATGGGGCATTGATTTTTGACGGCGATACCTTTATTCAAATTGAACCCTATAAAGTGAGGGCCGTGGATACCAATGGCGCAGGAGATATGTTCGCAGGTGCTTTCATGTATGGGATCACCCACCAGCATAGTTTTGCCGATGCGGGAAAGCTGGCGTCGCTTGCGTCCTCACGGGTTGTGACCCAATGGGGACCGCGGTTGACACCAGAAAATGCCAAGACAATATTGGCAGACCTGACAGCGCATTAACCATCCCCTATGATTCCCTTTTCTTCTTTCACGCTTGACAATGGCCTTCAGGTACTTGTTCATGAGGACCCAAGCGTAGATATCGCCGTAGTGAATATTTTGTATGATGTGGGTTCAAGGGATGAGCGGCCTGACAAGACGGGATTTGCACATTTGTTTGAGCATCTCATGTTTGGAGGCTCAAAAAATATTCCAAATTATGATGAGCCCCTTCAGCGCGTGGGCGGCGAAAACAATGCGTTCACCAATACCGATATCACCAACTATTACCTGACCGTCGCGGCCGCCAATCTGGAAACAGCCTTCTGGCTGGAGAGCGATAGAATGCTTAGCCTGTCATTTGATCCTGCTGTATTGGAAGTGCAACGCAACGTGGTGGTAGAGGAATTTAAACAACGGTACCTGAGTCAACCGTATGGCGATGTGTGGTTGAAGCTCCGCCCCCTGGCATACACCGTGCATCCCTATCAATGGGCTACCATTGGGAAAGAGGTATCACATATTGAAAATGCGACCCTTGAGGATGTAATGGATTTCTTCCATCGTTATTATTTGCCGAGCAATGCGATCATGGTTGTTGCCGGGAAGGTCACCGTGAACGAAGTAAAAAGTTTGTCTGAGAAATGGTTTGCTCCAATCCCTTCCCTCAAGAAGCCGGAACGCAAAATTCCTGTTGAACCCCCGCAAGATCGAAAGAGGACTTTGCGCGTGGAGGCCAACGTACCGGCAGATGCCTTATACAAGGCCTATCACATGCCGGGCCGTTTTCATCCCGATTACTATGCCATCGATCTGCTCAATGATATCCTTAGCAACGGCCAATCCAGCCGATTGATTCATCAGTTGGTAAAGGAAAAGGAAATCTTCAGCTCGTTATCCTCTCATGGGATGGGGAGCATCGATCCCGGATTGTGGGTCGTTAGTGGGCGCGTCAGCAAAGGCATAAGTCTTGAAGAGGCTGAGCAACATGTTGATGAGATATTAATGCAAGTGGTGGAGGAGGGAGTCGGGGAGGACGAATTGGAAAAGGCCAAGAATCAGGCCGAATCCTTGCTGGAATTTGATGAGGTAGAAGTGATGAACAGGGCCATGAACCTGGCTTTTGCGTCCTTGTCTGGTGATCCCAACCTGGTAAATTTGGAAGGAAAAAAAATCCGGTCAGTCACGGTCGCTGATATTCAGAGGGTGGCCGCAGGGATTTTCAGGGAAGAGAGCGCCAGTGTGTTGTATTATAAGTCAGCAACAGCAAAGAACTAAGTATGAAAATGCGTGTGGGTTTGGGATTTGATGTTCATCCCCTTGAGGAGGGACGCGATCTGTGGCTCGGAGGGATTAGGGTGCCAGCACCCAAAGGTGCGGTAGGACATTCCGATGCCGATGTGTTGATCCATGCGATTTGCGATGCATTATTGGGTGCGGCTAGCCTTCGTGACATTGGCACACATTTTTCCAACCAGGATCCGGCGTGGGCTGGCATGGACAGCAAATATTTTTTGAAAGAAGTTACTCG
>JAYVEZ010000266.1:0-3300 GCA_043773645.1 Cytophagales bacterium | reverse complement strand
TGGTGTACTTCGAGCATTGGAAAGAATACATGCTGGGGCTGATGAGTTGGGATGCCCTTCGCTTTTACGACCAATACATCATTACGGCCGGGGTTTATTATGTGATCCGGTATTTTCAGGGGCTGCAGCGCAAGGACCGCGAGAAGAACGAGTTAGCGCTAAAAAACAAGGAGATGCAGATCTCGCTGCTCAAATCGCAGATCAATCCACACTTCTTATTCAATACGTTGAACTCGATCAGCACCCTGGTCCACAGCAGCAAAGAACAAGCGCGACGGTTGATCACTCAGCTCTCCGATATTTTCCGTTACGCCCTTGACTCGCATGGAGGTGAAATGGTCAAACTTTCGGACGAAATCAATTTCATCGAAAACTATATCCGCATTCAGCAAGTGCGCTTTGGCGACCGGTTGCATTTTCAAAAAGACATTGATCCGTCATGCCTCAACATTCCTATTCCACCTATGATTTTACAGCCCTTGGTGGAAAATTCCGTCAAGTACGGAATTGCTCCAAAGGACGATGGAGGAACCATTAGTCTTACCGTAAGGCGCTCCGGAAATATCATTTTTTTCGAAGTCAAAGACGATGGCCTTGGCACCAAGGCAAAGAAAGTGATGGACGGAAGTTCAAACGGTGTCGGCCTGGCCAATACGGACCTGCGTCTCAAAAGCTATTTTGGTCCCCAATCAGGATTGCGGATACGCGCTACAGAGAAGGGATATTCCGTGAATTTCTTCATTGAACCTGAGGAACAGCAACTTCAACAGAAAATAGAACCTGAATTTGAAAAACAACCCGTATGAATACGACATGCTTGATTATTGATGATGAAAAACTGGCCCGCGATCTCCTGCACGAGTATTTGGAGGCTTTCCCGCAGATCGAAGTAGTTGGAGAATGCGCCAAAGGAACTGAGGCCGTGGAAAAAATTAACAAGCTGAAACCCGACCTGATTTTCCTCGATGTTCAAATGCCCGGAATGAATGGATTTGACGTGCTTGACGAAATTGATCATGAGCCTCATGTGATCTTTACGACCGCTTATGATCAATATGCCATCCGCGCCTTTGAAAAGAATGCCGTGGATTACCTGTTGAAACCGTTAGATGAAGAGCGTTTCACCCAAGCTGTCAACCGGGCACTCAAGCGCAAGACCACCGAGGCGGGCGACCTCGAAGAATTGCTGCGCAGCATCAAGTCCGAAGGAAAGGGATCTTTTGACTCTCATATTTTTGTTCAAAAGTCCGAGAAGCTATTCAACCTGCCGGTGGAGGAAATCATTTTTCTGGAAGCCTCGGGAGATTATACGGTGATCACGACAAAAAGTGACCAATTTGTAAGTTCCTCCGGCATCGGAAAACTGGAAGAAATACTCAACCCGGATACCTTTATCCGGGTACACCGTTCCACGATCATTAATCTCAATTTCTTAAAGGAAATTGAACGGCACTTTAACGGAGGAATGGTTGTTAAAATGCAAAACGGAAAAAGCTTTCCCGTCAGCCGTACGTATGCAAAATTGATCCGGAAGAAAGTGGTTTGATTTCACTTAACCCCTACCACCCTATCCCATAATCTTCTCCATGATTACTGGAGCCTCCCCAAAAGGTTCCGTGCTTGCGATCAAAAAAGATGGCGTTGATCGGACCAGAAGTGCGGTCGTCATAGAAGATCTTGTAGCCCATTAGGGTCAATTCCTTTCGCACCCATGAAGGCATGCTGTCGTTGAGTATCAGCGACCCGGGTTTTGGTTTTCGGTCCTCCCCGCCCAAAGACAAATACAGTTGGTTGGAATTGAAGTTAGGGGCCTCTGTCGCCTCTTGAACGGTCATGCCGAATTCAACCATGTCAAGGAAGAACTGTAATAAATTCTGATCCTGGGTATCAGCCCCTTGTACGGCAAACGAGATGAAGGGTTTGCCGTCTTTCATGGCGAGTGTCGGGGTGAGGGTTACGCGCGGTCGTTTACCCGGTTCCACTACGTTGAAGGGATTCAATTTTTTATCCACAACAAAGCTTTGCATGCGCTGGCTCATGCCCATTCCTGTTTTGCCGGCGATGCACGCAGGAATCCATCCCCCACTGGGTGTAACCGAAACCACCCATCCCTCTTCATCGGCTGATTCAATAGAGGTAGTTCCCAACTGAGTCTGGTATTTTTCATCTTCTGATAAACGATTTAAAGGTCGGTCGCTGCCGGCCTGACCCCAATCTTTAAGAAAATCGAGATAAGGGTTTTGCTTTCCTTCAAAGGGATAAGGATCGCCCGGGCGTGCTTTTGGATTATTCTTGTCAGGGGTAATTGTAGCTGCCCTCTGTTTAGCATATTCCTTCGACAGCAATCCCTTGATGGGTTCTTCCGGAGCAAAGCCGGGATCGCCATAATAGAAATCGCGGTCAGCAAAGGCGAGGTTCATGGCCTGGTAAACCGTGTGGATGTATCTTGCCGAGTTGTATCCCATGCCTTTGAGATCGAAATTTTCAAGAATATTCAACGCTTGCAGCATCACAGGCCCCTGCGTCCAATGCGAAAGTTTGTACACGTCGATACCTTTGTAGCTGGTCATCACAGGCTCCTCGATCTTCACTTTCCAATTCGCCAGATCTTCTGTTGTGATAAGTCCTCCCTGCTCCCGGCATCCCCGCGCATACTCCTTCCCCAGATCCCCTTTATAAAAGCGATCGTAGGCCGCATAGATCGCATCCTTTCGGTTTTTTCCATTTTTTAATGCCACTTGTTCAGCTTCGACCAATTTTTTCAGCATCTCCAACAGATCGCCTTGATTGAACATTTCGCCGGCTATCGGCGCTTCCCTTTGTTCACCGAGGTGCGGGAGTAAAACACTCTTCGAATAAGGCCACTCTTTAATTTGTCCTTTATATCGCTCGATCGCGTTGGCGGTCTGGGCTTCAATTGGATATCCCTTCGCCATCTCCATTGCCGGAGCGAGTACCTCTTTGAGACTCAGTTTCCCGTATTCAGCAAGCATGGTCATCAAGCCTCCGGGAGTCCCTGGTGTGACTGCCGCTAAGGGGCCATATTCAGGAGGATAGGTCATTCCTTTTGATTTGAAAAAATCGGCTGTTGCACCTGTGGGCGCTACACCCAATGCGTTGATGCCGATGACCTTTCCTGTCTTAGGATTGTAAATCAGGGCCTGGGTTTCACCACCCCAACTCAGCACATCCCACATTGTGCATGTGGCTGCGAGCATAGCGCAGGAAGCATCGACAGCATTACCGCCCTTCTGAAAGATCATTGACCCCGCCGTGGCAGCAAGTGGCTTTCCTGTGATC
>JAYVEZ010000265.1:0-7727 GCA_043773645.1 Cytophagales bacterium | reverse complement strand
CCGCAAAATGTAAAATACTAAATGTAAAATGTAAAAGTTGTGGTCAGTTTGGGCGTCAGTTAATGCTATAAGTGCAGGTTAAAAAAGTCAGGAAAGCAGTACAGACAAACAGAAACAACTGAAATGAGAAAATCGGAAATTGAGTAAATATAAAATCATGGAACCAAATCATACTTCTAAAAAATATGACCTCGAAGAAAGGCTATTGGATTTTTCAATTTCTATAATTGATCTGGTGGAGCTTCTCCCGGACAATCGTACCTGTAATCATCTGGGCAGTCAGCTGCTGCGATCAGGCACTTCACCAGCATTAACGTATGGCGAAGCCCAGGCGGCTGAATCGAAAAGAGACTTTACACATAAGCTTGGCATCATTCTTAAAGAATTACGAGAGACCTCCATCAATTTAAAAATCTTGCACCGAAAGTCCTTTTTTTCGAATAACACAATTTTGAATGAAAATAAAGAATTGATCGCCATATTTGCCAAGAGCATTGTTACTTCCCGGATGAAAGCTTCTTAACCATTTTGAATCAGTTAATCGCAGCACCCAATCTCCGAAACCAGTTACAACTTTTACATTTTACATTTAGTATTTTACATTTTGCGGTTATTGCTATTGGACTTCGTAATTCTTTAACTCGTAAGCAATCTTCCTATCATTTGCCAGCCTCGGCACCTTATTTTGTCCCCCAAGTTTTCCTTGCGACTTCATGTAATCGATGAAGGCATTTCTTCGCAGGGATGTGAGTTTTAACACCTTAAGAATACTGCCCGAAATCAAATCATTGTAGTAAACATTCAACTTGCGTAGTTGTTCATCCAACGTCAACACGAAGGCCTTTTCATCGCGGGGTGGATGGGCAAATTCCACCAGCCACTCATGGTGTGGCAACCCCCCCAATGGTGAGACTTCGGGTGCCACTGTAAATTCCACCAACTCAACTTCCGGGAACATTTGCATGGTGGCCTTCATGGCCCTCTCAACTTCTTCACCAATGACATGCTCGCCAAAAGCGGAGATAAAATGCTTGATGCGGCCTGTCACCACGATCCTGTAAGGATCCCTGGAAACAAACTTTACCGTATCCCCGATCGAGTAGCCCCACAGGCCAGCGTTATTGTTGATGATGAGGGCATAGTTTTTCCCGAGTTCGACTTCTTCAATGCTGAGGCGCCGCGGGCTCTCACTAAAGTATTCGTCCGCGGGAATGAATTCGTAAAATATCCCGCTGTTCAGCAGTAACAGCAGTCCCTCTTGATGCTGTGAATCCTGATAAGCAATAAATCCTTCTGAGGCAGGGTACAACTCAATCGAATCAATGCTTTTGCCTACGGACTCGACCAACTTGGCCCGATAGGGCTCGAAGTTGACGCCACCATAAACAAACAAAGAGAAATCCGGAAACACATCCTTTATCTTTTTTCCGGTGCGCGCCTGGATGCGGTCAAAGTACATCTGCACCCACGGCGGGATGCCAGAGATAAGGGTCATGTTGGCATGGATCGTTTCATCGATTATTTTTTCGAGCTTCTCCTCCCAGTCTTCGATGATATTGGTTTCATAGCTGGGCTTCTGGTTGCTCCGCAGATAGCCCGGCACATGGTGGTTCACGATGCCTGACAAACGACCCGTTTTGATCCCAGCCGTTTCATGGAGCTCCGGACTGCCCGACAGGAAAATCAGGCTGCCATCCACAAAAGAGGAATTGCCTGTTTCATGAATGTAGCTCAGCAAAGCATTGCGCGCGCCGTTGATGTGGTTGGAGATGGAGTCCCTGGTGATCGGAATGAATTTCGTTCCAGAGGTGGTGCCCGAAGTCTTTGCAAAATAGATGGGTTTGCCTTCCCAAAGCACATCGCTTTCGCCGGCTAAAACTTTCTCGATGTAAGGCTTCAGGGTTTCATAATCCCGAATCGGCACCCTTTTCTTAAAATCATCATGATGCTGAATTTCCCCAAAGGCATGGTCCTTTCCGAAGGCCGTTCTCCTTCCCACCTCCACCAGGGTGCTCAGGGTTTTCTTCTGAACCAACGAGGGCTGAGACGACCAGGAGCGCGTTTCCCGGTCTACCCATGCAGCAAAGGGCTTAGCCAAAACAGAACGAAATCTCATCGGCACATTTATTATAATAGTCTACAAAGGTGGATACCAATTGGAACTTAATAAAATCAGCATCGTTTTATATTTGCAAAAAGAAAGAGCCACATCATGGGAAATACACTCAGGACCATCATCATAGGATTTTTAGCAGGCCTTTCCGGGGCCTATGCCTTCTACCAGTATGAAAAAGAAAATCACCCAAAAGAACCGGCCCCAGCAGACTATCAGCTGACTTCCAACCGGCCTTCAGAGGTCTATCAACCGACGATGGTTATGCCTTCAGCGCCTGTGAGCTTTGAGAATGTGGACTTTACTGCGGCGGCAGCCAAAGCGATCCCCAGTGTGGTATACATCAACTGTATTTATCAAAGTGGTACAGCCTATTCGAATTGGCAGGACATACTTTTTGGTGGAGGCGGCCCCCAGACACAAGTGAGCAGCGGCTCGGGCGTAATATTCACTTCCGATGGCTACATTGTGACCAACAACCATGTGGTAGAGACAGCCGAAAAAATCCAGGTGATTTATAACAAGAAAGTATATGATGCCGAGTTGATCGGCACCGATCCATCCACCGACCTGGCCGTATTGAAAATCAAAGAGACTGGTTTGCGATCAGTGACCCTGGGAAATTCAAAATCATTGGCTGTGGGCGAATGGGTGATCGCTGTAGGGAATCCTTTTTCACTCTCTTCAACGGTTACTGCAGGTATCGTCAGTGCAAAAGGAAGGCGCATCAACATCGTGGAGGACAAGTTTCCCATTGAATCATTCATCCAAACCGATGCCGCCATCAATCCAGGCAACAGCGGTGGGGCATTGGTGAACAAGAATGGAGAGCTCGTGGGCATCAACACGGCGATCTTGTCCCGCACTGGATCTTATACAGGCTATGCATTCGCTGTACCAGTAGACATTGCCAAAAAAATCGTGAATGACCTGATTAAATATGGCATCGTTCAAAAAGCCTTTCTGGGAGGAAGCGTTATTGATTACGACTACGCGACAGCAGAGAAATATAATCTCGAAACCAATGTGAAGGATTTTAAGGGTGTTGTACTGGCCGAACTCCAGCAAATTGGCGCTGCCCACGACTCCGGGTTGAAGTTGGGTGATATCATCGTCAAAATTGACAACGATGAAATCAACAGCAAGAGTGAATTCGAAGAAGAATTAAGCTATCACTACCCCGGTGACAAAATCGCCGTTACCTATCTGAGAAATGGAAGGCAGTTCACCGTGCCCGTAGCGCTGGTCAACATCGATGGAGACGTCAGCTTGATTAAACGCAAAATTCAGTCTGATGCCAAGCTGGGTGCCAATCTGGAGGCCGTTGAATACGGAGTGAAATTGTCAAAAATAACAGATGGCTTGTTCAAGCAGCTGGGCATACCAGAAAATTACACGATACTTTCCATCAACCGCAGAAGGGTTAAAGACCCACAAGAAGTTATTGACTTTTTTACTTCGTATAAAGGTGCCGTCTTGCTGGATGGATTTACCAGCGCCAAGGAAAGGGCGCCATTGCAATTCAGGTTGAGGTAAGATCAGGTGTTAGATTAAGAAGCCATCCGCATCTTCAGCTTCTTTGTAAGCTCTTCAACGGAGTTCTTAAAGTTTGGATCCGCCTTCATCATATCTTCCACCGATTCAAGGGCGTGGATGACGGTGCTGTGGTCGCGTCCGCCAAAGTTTTCACCAATGAGGGCCAGTGTCAGCTGCGTATAGCGTTTGCAGAAATACATGGCCACTTGCCGTGGGATAACGATTTCGCGCTTCTTGATCTTGCCTTTCATGGCTTCAAGTTCCACACGGAAATAATCTCCGACAGTCTTCTGAATGAAATCAACACTCACGTCTGACTGAATCTCTTTGACGATGTTTTTCATTACCTCCTTGGCGAGATCCAGATCAATCTCCTTTTTGAGCAGGGTGGCGTGGAACATCAATGAGTTGAGTACGCCTTCCATGTCGCGGAGGTTGGTGTCCACGCTGTAGGCAAGGTATTCGGCAACTTCCGTTGGGATTTGAATCCCATCCGATTCCATTTTGTTGTGGATGATTGCCAACTTGGTTTCAAAATCCGGTTCTTGCAGATCGGCCGTGAGGCCCCACTTGAAGCGGGAAAGCAATCTTTCTTGAAAGCCTTTTAAGTCCCTGGGGGGACAATCGCTGGTCATGATGATCTGTTTGCCGGTTTGATGAAGCTGGTTGAAGATGTGAAAGAACATCTCCTGTGTTTTTTCCCGGCCCGCGAGAAACTGAACGTCATCCAGGATCAGCAAATCCACCTGCAGGTAAAAATTCTGAAAATCCTGGAGTTTATGGTTTTGGAGTGCGTTTAAAAATTGGTTTGTAAAATCATTTTGATCCACATACAACACAATTTTTTCCGGCAGCTTCGATTTAATTTCATTCCCAATGGCCTGTACCAGGTGCGTCTTGCCCACGCCCACACCACCATAGAGCATCAGAGGGTTAAAAGAAGTGATGCCTGGCTTCTTTGATACTGCCACTCCCGCCGAACGGGCGAGGCGATTGCAATCACCCTCCACAAAATTCTCAAAGCGATAACTGGGATTCAGGCGTGAATTGACCGTTTGAGGATTCAGCGACCGGAAGGTGAAAGGTGAATATTCCTCCAAATTCCCATTGCCGTTACCATGGCTGGGGCCGGTATTATGCTTGCCATTGCCATTCGGGTAGTTTACCGTCAAGGGGGCGTTGCGCTGATTGCCACTGTCAATAATGACAGAGTACTCAAGTCGCGCGTTTTCGCCCATCACCGTGTTGATGGATTTTTTCAGAATCGGAACATAATTCTCTTCCAGCCATTCATAAAAGAACTGAGAAGGCACCTGAATGGTTAAAACATCACCTTCATGACGCAATGGCACAATGGGTTTAAACCATGTGTTGAAATTTTGCTCATCAACTTCTTGCTTAATAATTTCGAGACAATCGCTCCAGACAGTTGCGCATTCAACCTCCATATAGAATCAAGTCAGATGGAATTTTATAAGCTCCCGAAAAATGGAAGGGAGACAAAGATGTGAAAAAATAGAAGAACAAAAAAACAGAAACCGGCCTTGATTTTTCTGATTTTTTTTACGTTAAGACAATCATCATTTCAACAATAAAGATTGTTTTAATGCGCTATATGCTTCAATTTGACAATTAATATCGATTGCACCCGTGTTGGAAAAGAATAAAAGATTTACCGCCTTCAAAAGCGCCGATTTGGCAGCGTGGGAAGTTGCGGCACGCGAAGAATTAAAAGGGGCATATCCTCAAGAGAAAACCCACCCGGGCGACGGCTGGTCAATTCACCCTTATTACGATCGAAACGCAGTTATTCCAACAGCTCCGCTACTGCGCGCATCAGAAAATAATTTTCTCGGACCCCGGACCTGGTACAACTGCCCTTCTCTCCTGGTAACAGATCCTACAGAAACCAACCGTTTAGCACTGGAATGCCTTGGACAAGGTGCTGACGGAATTTTTTTTGAATTGGATCATGATGTAAATCTTGAAATACTGCTCAAGGACATAGAATGGAGTTACTGTTCGCTCAATTTCTTAGCAAGGAAAAATCAGGACGCGATCGCCACCTCGCTCAAAAATTTTATTATCAAGAATCAATACAATCTAAAGCCCATTCAGGGTGCCCTTTTTGGAAGGCTCCCATCCAATCATGCGCTGGCAGGGGCATTTCACTTCGCAGGCTACCAGGTACCTTCCTGCACATCTCCGGTGGAGGAAATAGCAGCTGCATTCACCTGGTTGGCCAAAACCGACCTGAATAATTTTTCCGAAAAGGCAGGGCAAGTTGCTTTCAGTGTCACATTGGGGACGGATTTCTTTTTGGAACTCGCAAAACTCCGGGCCTATCGCTTAACATGGATCAACTTTCTAGCGGCCACCCATTCAAGATCTGATGTCCCTTTGTTTATCCATGCGCGATCACTTCCATGGACGGAGGCTCCCTTTGAGCCACATGCCAACATGCTTAAAGGAACAACCGTCGCAATGGCAGCCATCCTGGGAGGTTGCGATGCCATGACAATCGATCCTGAAAAAAATGACGACAAAATGATGTCGCGGGTGTCGCGGAATATTTCCAACCTGCTTCGGGAAGAATCCTATTTCTCAAAAGTGGCTGACCCTGTGGCAGGCTCATATTTCCTGGAGAACTTAACCCTTCAATTGACAGAATCTGCTTGGAAAATCATTCAAACTCATCTGCCATCATGAAAGGGTCCTCTTCCACACCATGGCAGTCGCCCGAAAAAATTGATATCCTTCCGGAATATTCATTTCAAGAGTATGAACACCTCGGGTTTTCAGCGGGCATCCCTCCCTACCTACGGGGCCCGTACGCCACCATGTACACAGTACGCCCCTGGACCATCCGACAATATGCAGGCTTCTCCACCGCGCGGGAATCAAATGCCTTTTATAGAAGAAATCTTGCCGCCGGACAAAAGGGGCTATCGGTCGCCTTTGATCTGGCCACTCACCGTGGATATGATTCTGATCACCCTCGTGTTGCCGGTGATGTTGGCAAAGCGGGCGTCGCCATCGATTCGGTACTCGATATGAAGCTGTTGTTTGATCAGATTCCGCTGGATCAAATGTCAGTGTCCATGACAATGAACGGTGCGGTGTTACCCATCCTTGCCTTCTTCATTGTAGCGGCGGAAGAGCAAGGAGTAAAGCCCCATCAACTCAGCGGAACTATCCAAAACGATATCCTCAAAGAGTTCATGGTGCGAAACACCTACATCTATCCACCCGGACCTTCCATGCGGATTGTCGCGGATATTTTTTCCTATTGCGCCAAGGCGATGCCAAAATTCAATTCAATCAGCATCAGTGGGTATCACATGCATGAAGCCGGAGCACCGGCTCACCTTGAACTGGCGTATACGTTGGCGGATGGACTTGAGTATCTCCGAACGGGTATCAAAGCAGGCATTGCCATCGATGATTTTGCGCCCCAGCTTTCGTTCTTCTGGGGCATCGGCATGAATTTTTTCATGGAGATCGCCAAGATGCGCGCCGGTCGTTTGCTGTGGGCCAAGCTGGTTGAACCATTTCATCCCAAGAACCCAAAATCAATGGCGCTGCGCACCCATTGTCAGACCAGTGGCTGGAGCCTGACGGAACAGGATCCATATAACAACGTTACCAGAACATGCATTGAAGCCATGGCCGCCGTGCTGGGGGGCACGCAATCCCTCCACACCAATTCTTTAGACGAAGCCATCGCGTTGCCAACTGATTTCTCCGCACGCATTGCCCGCAACACGCAACTCTATTTCCAAAAAGAAACCGGTATCACACGGGTAGTAGATCCTCTTGGAGGTTCGTACTATCTGGAGTACCTGACGGACCAGCTTGTTGAAAAAGCATGGTCGTTGATTGAAGAAGTTGAAAGCATGGGTGGCATGACACGGGCGATCGAAAACGGAATACCAAAGCTCCGTATTGAAGAAGCAGCGGCTTCCAAGCAAGCGCGCATTGATTCAGGTATTGATATCCTTGTTGGCGTCAATCGTTTTACCACCACGGAAAAACCAGATTTCGAAATCCTGGAGGTAAACAATGCAAATGTCCGACA
>JAYVEZ010000264.1:0-3953 GCA_043773645.1 Cytophagales bacterium | reverse complement strand
GATTCCGGAGGTCTCGCGACAAGCGGGCATGTACTCCTTTTCGATAAAGTCCTTTATTTTCTTGTGGGTAGGAATAATTTTCGTTCCGATAATTTCTTCATAGGAGGCCGAGAGCCGCGCCTTGTCTTCGGGTGAGAATTCTGCCGGAATATTTTTTATGGGCGTATAGAACAAATGATCTTTTGCATTCCCGTGGTCGAAGTTTGACAATTGAGGAATCACTTTCGCAGCGAGTGCTTTGGGAATCACATAACCGGCAGCCATTCCTTTTCGCATGTTCACGACGGTGGTATCGCACCATTCCAGATATTTGTTCAGGCGTGACAGCCAGTTGTCGTAATCTTTTACGGTTTTGAAAGGTTGGTTGCCCGTGCCGCTGGCCAACTGTGCTACGGTGAGCGTCAAAGACCGAATCTGAGAAATGGGCATGAGATAATCCTTGAAGCGCATTCCCTCGAGTTCGATGTCACAATCGTAGGCCAGAAGATCATAACTCAATTGATCGTTTTCAGAAAGAGCATTACGGTCGATGGCTTTGAGTTGGTCGCGGTAGCGCTCGTTGAATGACTTTACTTGTTGACGATATTCAGCAGTAAGTGTGTTTGGCAATAAATCATTGTAGCGGTTATCGCCGATGCTGGTGGCGAGGAGCGGAGAGAGTTTGAGGTGCTCCTGATGGTAATTTTTCAAAAGGCTGTCCAATTGGGGCTTGACATCGATCTGAACTGTTTCCTTTTTAGGTGAGCAGGAGAGCAGCAGCGAAAATGCGAAAAGAAGAGGGAATAAATTTTTCATGAGTTCTGATTTTCATGCGAGTTACTAAATAATCAGGCACTCAAAATGAGCTTTTATGAGCTCAGGGATGTCATTGTTTCCAACGGTGAGGGAGGCTGTTAGGCGGTTGCGTTAGGCGGAACATAACCATGCCATCGCAATAGGTAACGAGGATGAACATGCATGCAATGATCTTCATGAATCAAAATCCAGGTTCATGCATCTGGCTTCTTAAGCTCCCATCAGAAATTACGACGCCAGTCAAAGATGAACCTATATACACATTCCTTTGAATGATTCAGGGGGTTGTTAAGTGCTTTATTTGAATTAACCACGTCGGATGGGTGATTGCATAGCGTGTCGGATTTGTTGTATTTCATACCTGTTTAGAACATAGAATTTCTTTACCAATTAACCCAATACTTATGTTTAAGAAGTTGCTTTTGTTTACGCTCATGGCTTTAGGCGCTCTGGTTATTTCGTGTAAAAAAGACACGGTGACGCCAGCCCCAACCATTACTAGCTTCACGCCAACCAACGGCGTTGGTGCAGCTTCTGTAACAATTACAGGTACCAACTTCAGTACAACAGCAGCAAACAACATAGTCAAGTTCAACGGAACCGTTGCTGTGGTTACTGCCAGTACCGCGACGAGTATTACAACTTCTGTCCCTAACGATGCAACAACAGGAACACTTTCGATTGCAGTAGGTGGTCAGACTGCCACAAGTACCGATAAGTTTAGAGTCGACTTGTTATTTAAAGCCGCGATGATTGGTGCAAATGAGGTTGCACCCAACAACACATCGACAGGAACAGGGTCTGCAACACTTACTTATAATAAGGACAGCAAGATTTTTACCATCGTTGTTACATACGCCGGATTGACAGGGTCAGCCACAAACGCACACATTCACAAGGGGGTAGCGGGTGTCGCTGGTCCAGTTGTATTCCCCTTTGCCAGTCCATTTACAAGTCCCATTAATTATACTTCTATAGCCCTAACTGTTGATCAGGAAACAGACTTAATCGCTGGGAGCTACTATACCAACGTTCACACGGCCGCGTTCCCTGGTGGAGAAATAAGGGGATTCCTACTTAAGCAATAGTCGGGCATTATTTTGTGATATATAAAAAGGCTGTCTCCAAACGACAGCCTTTTGTTTTGCATCATTCGCGCCAACGAAATCCTGGCATGAGTCTGGTAAACCTTGTCTAATTTGTTGCTGGCAAGTTTGCTGGAACCAGCAGGAGTTTAACTTAATAAGCAATAAATTAAAGTAACTACATACAACTTTGGACTCTCTTGAAAATTTAGTTCTTTAGGGTTATTTCATAAAAAAAATATTATGAGAGAACGATCTATTGGTCACTCTTGCCAACTTTGAGTTGCCACGGCGCTGGTCCACATTTGGATTATCGACCGAATCGAAGGCCAATCTGATTTCAATCAACCGCATGAGATATTGAACAAACCGGCGAAAATGTTAACTTTTGACCTCAAAGCATTTAAAATATGACAAGCATTAAGTACAAGGGAACGATTGGTATTCTTACAGGAGGGGGCGATGTTCCCGGTCTGAACCCGGCGATCCGCGCTGTAACCGTGCGTGCCCTTCGCGAAGGGTACCGGGTCATCGGAATCCGGAGGGGGTGGGCAGGGCTCGTCGATGTCGTGCGAGATGCCAAGGCCAACAACGATGAAAACTTCATTGAACTCTCGAAAGTAGTGGTGGACCGTGCATCAAGGACAGGAGGTACCTTTCTGCATTCTTCTCGTACAAGGCCGAGCAGCGTCTCCCTGAGCAGGGTACCCGAACACCTGAAGGGTGTATACACCGGGAAGACGAACGACCTCACGAATGAGATACTGAAGAATCTGGAGTGGATAGGGATTGATGACCTGATCGTCATTGGTGGTGACGATACGTTGAGCTATGGGGTAGAACTTTCGAGGAAGGGATTCAAGGTCAATGCCATTCCCAAGACGATGGATAACGATGTGCCTGGAACGGACTACTGCATAGGTTTCAGTACCTGCATTACCCGTACCATTTCGATGACCAATGCCCTGCGCACTTCTGCGGGCTCACACGAGCGCATCATGGTGCTGGAGGTGTTTGGCCGCTATGCGGGATTTACCTCGATACTTCCTACCATGGCCGGCGCCGCCAATCGTTGTGTTATTCCCGAACATCCTTTCGACATCGAACAGTTGACGGAGAAACTGATTGCTGACAGGAGTGAGAACCCCAGTCGCTACTCTATATTGATTGCTTCGGAGGGCGCCATGTTCTCGGGAGGTGAAATGATGTTTGAAGGCGCCGAGAAAGATGCCTATGGTCATGCCAAACTCGGTGGCATTGGTGATATGATCTCAGCTAAAATCAAGGAGCTTTCACCGAAGTATAACAAGGGAAGAACCATTGACATCATCAACCAGAAACTTGGCTACCTGGTCCGCTGTGGCGATCCCGATGCCATTGACTCGATTGTGCCCATGGCCTATGGAACCATGGCCCTGGACCTGATCATGAAAGGAACCCATGGCAGGCTGGTGGCGCTGCGCAATGGTCGCTATGATCACCTGCCGATCGACATTGTAACGAGCAAGAAGAAACTGGTGAACGTAAGCAAGCATTATGACACGGAACGTTTCCGTCCTATCTATCAGGATTTCGAGATGCTTCCGTTGTTCCTGATGGCGAGCGAGTAGAGGGTTGCCGCATTGAGCAGAACGCTTGGAGAAAAGTGATTTGTTATGCTTTAGTGATTTGTAATAAGTCTGATTGCGCTTCGGCTGACTGACTACTTTACTGGTCTGTGCTGATTGCTTCAGGGAAATGTTTCGGTACGACTGATTTAACCGCCGGACGAAGCTTATCGGCAAAGCGCTCCAGGAATTCATTCTTTGAGTCATTATACTTGCTAACAGCACCAATTTTATGCATCCAATAGATGTAAATCCATGCGAGATCAAGCTGATATTTAAGAAATCCAGCGCGGGCACTCTCCGGGTACATGTGGTGATTGTTGTGCCACTCGCCGGAAAAAAGCCCGGGCCTGGCTTGATTGATGGATAAATTGCTTCGGTCAAAATCTACCCCGTCAACATGTTTCTTTTTACCACCACCATGTCCGGTGTAATTGAATGCACGAACCAGCACATACCAGAATAA
>JAYVEZ010000263.1:0-2132 GCA_043773645.1 Cytophagales bacterium | reverse complement strand
CCTGTTGGTTGAGTTTTATGTGACCGAAGCGCGACTTAACACGACACCCATCGTGCGCGATTCGGCCATGAAGTTATTCCTCCCTTTTGAACGATCTTTTCTGGAAAAGAATAAAATATCAGATGAGGTGCTCAAGAAAACCTATCGTTATTATTTGGATCATCCGGCCGAATTTGAAAAGGTTTATGATGTGGTCATTGACACCCTCAGTTTACGCGAGCAGCGGGCCATTGTCCGTCACTAGCCCGGTAAACAGTAATCAGTGTCAAGGTAATCGGTAAATGGAGTTGAACGGGAGAATTGCTGATTACCGGTTCCAAAGATTACCTTTTACTGATCACCGATTACCGTTTACTGATTACCGATCACCGATTACAAAGACTTAGGGTATGATTTTCCCACCGGATGTTGAACAAAAACTCGGCTTTGACCTGCTAAGGCAGCGATTAAACAATTATTGCCTGAGTGGTCTGGGTCTCCGGGAGGTTGAAAAAATAGAATTCTCTTCGGATTTCAGGAAAATCAAAACAGGGCTACAGCAGACTTTCGAGTTCAAACAAATTCTCGAAAAGGCTGAGCCGTTTCCTTCTCAGCATTTTTTTGATGCCGACGAATTGCTAAAGACCGCTTCGATCGAAGAAAGCTTTATCGAAGGAGAAGATCTGCTGAAAATTGCACTTTCTCTTTCGCTCGTTTTTGAATGCAAAACATTTTTGACCAAAACCGCAGAAATCTATCCTGAACTATTCCAACTTAGCCTGCCGGTCAGCCTCCCCAAACAAGTTCCTTCGGCCATCTTATCGAAGATTGATGAGGGGGGTAAAGTAAAAGATCATGCGAGTCCGGAATTGGCCAGAACCCGAAAGCAATTGCGAGAAGAGCAATTCCGCGTTCGAAAGCTCATGGACCAACTATTTCGCCACGCCAGCAGCCAGGGTTGGGTGCCGGAGGGTGTTTCACCGTCCATTCGCGATGGAAGGGTCATGATCCCCGTGTTGGCAGAACATAAACGGAAGGTACTGGGATTTGTCATGGGTGAATCGGCCACCGGGCAGACCGTTTATGTTGAGCCTGCCGAGGTATTGGAAGCCAATAACGATATCCGCGACCTGGAACACGCCGAGCGCAGGGAGGTGGTGAAAGTGTTGAAGGAGCTCACCTCCCTTCTCCGGGAAAACCTGGAGGAATTGCGGAAGGCCTATTCCTTTTTGGGGCAGCTGGAACTCAACCGGGCGAAAGCCAAATTGGCAATCGACCTGAACGCAGGTTTGCCACAGCTAAAAGACGGACCCGATTTAAACTGGCTCCATGCTCAGCATCCGTTATTGTATCTAAGTTGGATGGGCAAACGCGAAGTGGTTCCTCTCGACATTGATCTTACCAGGCAGGACCGTATGCTCTTGATATCTGGACCCAATGCAGGAGGCAAATCGGTTTGCCTGAAAACCGTAGGGCTTATCCAATACATGGCCCAGTGCGGGTTACTGGTTCCGCTACATGATAAGTCTACCATTGGAATCTTCTCTTCTATTTTTCTTGACATCGGGGACCAGCAGTCCATTGAAAATGATCTGAGTACTTACAGCTCACATCTTCACAACATGGCCTATTTTATCACCTATGCTTCTGAATCGACGTTGATATTGTTGGATGAGTTAGGTTCGGGTACCGATCCTAATTTTGGCGGTGGCATCGCCCAGGCGGTGTTGGCGACGCTTTTGAAAATGAAAGCATGGGGAGTGGCCACTACGCATTATTACAATTTAAAATTGTTCGCTGAAAATCACGCTGGCATCCGAAACGGGGCAATGCTCTTTGATACGCAAAAGCTGGAACCCTTATTCCGGCTGGAGATTGGGCATCCGGGAAGTTCATTCGCGTTGGAGATTGCCCGTAAGACAGGCCTTTCACGTGAGACTATCGAAACAGCAGAGGCCGTAATCGGCAGGGAATTAACCGGACTGGAGTCGCTCATGAAATCCGTGGCGGAAGAAAAGCAAACATTGATCAGAAAAGAATCTGAACTGAAACAAAAGGAAAAGTTACTTGCCGGAGAACTTGCGAAATATCAGAAACTTTCTTCCGAATTGGAATCTCGAAAAAAAGAAATTATCAACACAGCCAAAACGGAG
>JAYVEZ010000262.1:0-43314 GCA_043773645.1 Cytophagales bacterium | reverse complement strand
TCGCCAATGCGAGGCCAAGTCCCCAACCTCGCTTCTTGGTGGTGAAGCCAGGTTTGAATACGCTGGAGATGATGGACTTCGGCATGCCTTTTCCTGTATCGGAAATATCAATAAAAACTTTATGGTCACTGCCACGTAAAATTTTGATGGCGATGGTGCCTGTACTTCCCATGGCATCCACGGCATTCTTGCAAAGATTTTCGATGACCCATTCAAAGAGCGGTGCATGCACCATGGCGCAAATGGTTTCGGAAAGGGTGTATACCTCAATGTTTATTTTGGAAGACACACGGGGCTGGAGGTAACTCACC
Source organism: Cytophagales bacterium (assembly GCA_043773645.1). Classification (GTDB taxonomy): domain Bacteria; phylum Bacteroidota; class Bacteroidia; order Cytophagales; family Cyclobacteriaceae; genus ELB16-189. The sequence goes on along the minus strand of JAYVEZ010000262.1, from coordinate 43,003 downwards.
ACGTTGTTGATGAGCTGAAAGATATTTTCTTCTTTCAATACCGGTGTAGAGCCAATGCTTGAAAATCGCTCAGTGACCACCCGCAGTTTTCGGATGTCTTTGTCAAGCTCCTCCACGATTCCCTTTCCTTTAAACTGCGGATCATCCCGCAGCACTTCAATCCATGCCATGAGTGAAGACAAGGGTGTTCCCAATTGATGAGCTGTCTCTTTCGCGAGTCCAACCCACACCCTGTTTTGCTCAGCCGTTTTGGAATAATTGAAAGCCAGGTAAGAGATAAAACCAAAAATGGCAATGACGGAAAGTTGGATATAAGGATAGGCAATGAGTTGTCTGAGCAATGAGGAATTCTTGTAGTACACCAATTGTTTCCCAAAAACTTCCGCGGTGGTCGGATCTTTCAGCAAAATGGGAATGGGAGGATAAGTTTTCTTCATCTCCAGTAGCTGGCGTTGCAATTCTCTTTCCTTTTTTTCAGGAGTCCAGTCTGGATCGATGTCCACATTGTTGGAGTTTACAATATGATCCTGACCATCAATCAGGATGGTGGGAATGGAATTGTTCTTGTAGATAATTTCCTCCGTGATGAAAAGAATGTTGTTGTCCGTGTCGTTGGATGTGTACTCCAGACCTTTGCAAAGAGCCGCACCTGGTTCTTTTCACGCTCTTTCAGCTGCTCCACAAGGACATTGGTGTAATAGATTGTCCCCACGCTGATGATGACTGAAACGATCAGGATAATCCACTTCAGGTTGGTATTGTCCTGGTAGAAATCCATTGTAGAAATACGGATCGGTTTTGCCATGGCCGATGAAGATAGGAAAAAAAATATTAGAAATGCTTAAAGCAATTCAAGTGTAAAGCAATACGGGTTCATGCAAAAGCTGTGATGTCTATCCTCTTTGCATGAACCACTTGGCAAGGACCTTGTAGTTCACCTTGGTTCCACTCATCAAAATGCCCACCCGATAAATTCTTCCTGCCACCCAGGTAGTTAAGATAAATCCTGCGATGAGAAGGGTCATGGAAAGCAGCAACTGCCACAACGGTACTTCAAAACCGATTCGACCCATCATGGCGATCGGCGATGTGAAGGGTATGATGGAAAGCCAAACACTCACGGTGCCTTGGGGATCTTTGAGAATGAACATAAACAAACTCATGTAGGAGATGAGCAACGGGATTGTGATCGGAAACATGAACTGTTGGGCTTCTGCAGGGCTGTCCACAGCTGAGCCGACGGCGGCAAACAGGGCGCCATAGATCAGGTATCCTCCAAGGAAATAGAAAAGAAAAGTAAAGAGGATGTATGCCCAGGGTAGATTCAATGCTTCGTTAATGCCGTTGATCATGGCGGAATTAGCGGCAGCCTGCTGGGCGGCCACTTCCGGAGCCATTTGCTGCATGGCTTGTTGTTGGGGTGGGTCAATACCAAAATATCCAAGTACTCCAAAAGTCAGGGTGCTCATAAGGATGATCCATATCAGGAACTGCAGCAATCCCACCGAAGCAAGTCCGATAATTTTACCCATCATGAGTTGAAAGGGCTTTACCGAGGAGACTATGACCTCCACCACCTTGCTGGTTTTTTCTTCAATGATGCCTTGCATGATCTGGGCACCGTAAATGAAAATAAACATGTACATCAATATTCCACCGGCCATGCCGATACCAAACAAGATTCCCGTGTTGCTGGATTTCTCCTGGCCGCCTTCACTCAATTTTACCGTCTTGATATTAACATTGGTTTTTAGACTGTCCAGCAATTTTTGATCGATGTTAAGTCGTTGCATCTTCAGGTCTTTGATCTGCGCTTCAAAAAGATGTTCAATGTTCCCCACATCATCAAGGCTTGGGTTAATCTTGGTGTAGAGTGTGATCCCTTTGGGTTTGGAAAGCTCATACGTTGGAATGTAGAGCAAGCCAAAGTCCTCCGAGGTGTTGAAAGCTTTCTTCGCGTCGTCGAGGGAGCCGGCAAATGGCTTGAACACAAACCGGGAAGTGTCAGGAATAAACGCCTTGCTTTCATCGACAAAGTGGATGACCTCCTTCCGGGCATTCTTTTCAGATTGTTTGGACACAAATACGAGGAGGCCAATGATGGCAGGAAAGATCAAAGGCACCAGGATGGTGGCAATCAAAAATGATTTCTTTTGAACCCGGTTCAAAAATTCACGCTGGATAATTAACCAAATTTTATTCATGGGATTCTCCTTTCACTAAGCCTATAAATATCTCGCTCATGCTGGGTATTTTTTCCTGAAAACTGTGCACCTCAGTGACCTGGATCAAGTCGCGGATCAGGTCATTTGGACTACCCGTTCCATTCATCTTTATGGTTGACTTCAGCAATCCATCTTCTGCTGCCTCCTGGTGCTCCAACGTGTAATGACTGCCCATGAGGTTAAACATTCCGTGATGATGAATCAAAAAAGTATTCGTCTTGTATTTGTCTTTGACTTGCTTTTTGGATCCTTCCAGTATTTTCTTGGATTTGTTGATCAGGGCGATATGATCACACAAATCTTCGACTGTCTCCATCCGGTGGGTGGAGAAGATGATGGTGGAGCCTTTTTTCTTCAGTTCCAGAATCTCTTCGGTGATCAGCTGGGCGTTTACAGGATCAAATCCTGAAAAGGGCTCATCCAAAATGATCAGCCGGGGTTCATGCATGACGGTGCTGATGAATTGCACTTTTTGGGCCATGCCCTTGGACAAGTCTTCTACTTTCTTGTTCCACCAATCCGTGATCTCAAATTTCTGGAGCCATACTTTGATGCGGACGAGGGCATCGCTCCGGCTAAGGCCTTTAAGTTGGGCCAGGTAAAGAAGTTGTTCTCCTACCTTAAGTTTTTTGTATAGCCCTCGTTCTTCGGGGAGGTACCCGATCACGCCCACATGGTTCGGGTTTAGCTTCTGACCGAAAATGGTGATTTCTCCGGAGTCTGCATTGATAATCTGATTGATAATCCGAATGAGGGTGGTCTTACCGGCCCCATTGGGCCCCAGCAATCCGTATATGGTCTGTTCCGGTACAGTGATGTCTACCTGATCCAATGCGGTATGGTTCGTATACCGTTTGGTGACTCCTTTGACAACAAGTGCTTCCACAATCGGGTTTTTAGAATGTTAATAGATAGGTAGCAAAACTAAAAGGATAATTACGGTAGCCAAGGGGTTCGAATCAGATTCATTCCCTCGCAAGCGAATTTCTCAGTTGGTTTTTTCTTTGAATATGATCTTACCCATCGATACGTCGAGGTCGAAGGTAAGGGCATTCTTGGAATTCCGTGAGTAGGCTGGATTGGCATATGTATTGGTGCCAATTCGCTTCATGTTTCTGGAGAGATTCACGCTGCACAACCAGGATTCGTTGATCTTGACCATAACAGGCACAGTCTCGTCAGGCAAAACAATGATCATATTGCCCGCGCCGACGCTGCCATGCACGGTGGGCATGATTTCTGGACGGTTGCTGAAATCAAGAAATATGTTTCCAAACCCCACCTCAGCAATGACCACTTTAGAATGGGAAAGATTCAATTGCCGGACATTGAGGGAACCGAGGTCTACTTTGACAAAAAAAGTGTCCATCTCCACCTTGTTCTCAAGGCCTGAGGCGTACGAAACATTGACATCTGCACTGCCTGTGTTGATTTTGAGTTTTTTGATCGAGAGGCCGGAGAGGTCTATGTTGGCATTGCCAAGGCCATAGTCGAGATCGAGGGAGTATGGTTTGGAATCGGTGAGGTATACCTTCCAGAATTTGTCTGAATTCTTCTCTTCACCTCCGAAAACCTGATACGAAATTTTCTTGCTGACGCCACGCTGCCCTTCCTGCTCCAGTGCAAGCTTTACATAACAGATGGCATTCTTGACTTCGTTGCTGAAGGTGTGAGCGTACTCTTCAAGATCCTGATTGCTATAAATAGAAAGGAGTTCTGATGTCTGACCCGAACGGATAAAGCAGTTACCAGTCTTGGCTTTTAAGCTCAAGTCCACCGTTTGGCAGCTTTCCTGGTTATCAACCGTGAACTGCTTTTTCATCTGGCCAACCACCGCTCCTGCGCACATCAGCCCCACCACCGTCAACGATAAGGTTTTCCCCATGACCTTTGTTACGAGTTTTGTCCTGTTTAGGTTAAACCGGGTAAATCAACGTTAAATTATTGTTAAGATCACCCGTAATTGGTCATATACGGGAGCGGTTGCCAAAGGTTGGCAAAAGGGAGCGGACGACAGGTGATTTTTTATTCCTGGTTGAAATACTCCTTCATGCGCTCAAAAAAGCCTTTTTCAGAGTTGTCAGGATGCGGCTGAAAGTTAGGTGACTGCCTCAGGTGTTCGAGGGTCGCCTTTTCTTCGCTGCTGAGCTTTTTGGGTGTCCATACGTTGACGTAGATGAGTTGGTCGCCAGCGCCATAGCCGTTGATGTCTTTTAAACCTTTGCCGCGGAGCCGAAGAATTTTTCCTCCTTGCGTGCCCGGATCAATTTTGATACGGACTTTTCCACCAACTGAGGGTACCTCTACGTTTGTGCCGAGGGCGGCATCCACAAAATTAATGTGGAGGTCGTACACTAAATTATTGCCATCGCGCTTGAGGTCTTTGTCCTCTTGCTCTTCGATCAGGATGAGAAGGTCCCCCGGTACCCCACCACCCGGTGCTTCATTTCCTTTTCCCCCCATGGACAATTGCATGCCATCGGCGACACCCGCAGGAATCTTGATGGAGATCAGGTCTTCTTTTGAAACCAGCCCGGAGCTGTCTACGCCGGAAGGTCGCTTGTCAATAATTTGACCTGAGCCCTGACATGCAGGGCAGGTCGACGCTGAGACCATCTGGCCCAACATGGTGTTGACTACTTTTCTCACCTGGCCGTTGCCCTGGCAGGTGGTGCATGTTTTGAAGGTAACGCCTTCGGCACGGATGAGGCGGTTGACTTTAATTTTTTTCTCGACACCATTGGCAATTTCTTCCAATGTGAGTTTGAGTTTGATGCGCAGGTTGGATCCCCTGCGCTGGCCGCCACGGGAACTGCCTCCGAAGAAACTTTCGAAGGGACTGCCGCCACCACCGCCGCCATTGCCGAAAATATCTCCGAACTGACTGAAGATGTCATCCATATTCATATGGTGGCCACCCTGACCACCCATGCCTGGCCGGTTGTGTCCAAAACGATCGTATTGAGCTTTCTTTTCGGGATTGCTCAGCACTTCATACGCCTCAGCGGCCTCTTTGAATTTTTCTTCCGCTTCTTTGTTGCCGGGATTTTTGTCCGGATGAAATTGAATAGCGGTTTTGCGGTAGGCTTTCTTGATCTCCTCCGCGGTGGAGGATTTGGTTACTCCCAGTATTTCGTAGAAATCTCTTTTGGACATGCGGAAGGAAGTGTTGACGTGTTTATGTGTTTACGTGTTGATGTATAGAGTCCGATCAACTTCCGGTTACGACTTTGGCGAACCGGATTACTTTGTCATTCAATAAATATCCTTTCTCCACGACGTCTACAATTTTTCCTCTTAATTTTTCTTCGGCGGGTACGCTGGTGATGGCTTCATGGAGGTCGGGGTTGAATCCGGAGCCTTTGCCTGCTTCCATTATTTTTACCCCGTACTGCTCAAGGATTTTTCTGAATTTGTTTTGAATGAGGAAAAAACCTTCAGCTTCCTTATCTGTCTTTTCTTTGAAAGATTTTTCACCCCTTTCGAAATCATCTGCGATCGGGAGCAAGGCTTTCAACAGTTGCTCATTCGCGCCCTGAATCATCTCCAGTTTTTCTTTGGAGGTACGGCGGCGGTGGTTTTCAAACTCGGCATAAAGCCTCACATACTTGTCTTTTGCCTCTGACAATTCGTCCTGAAGCTTCTTCAAGGGGTCTTGGTCGAATTTGGATTCTGCCTTGATTTCCGGCTCGGGATGCTGAAAGGGTGGCGTTTCCGTCACAGAATCATCATGTTTTCCCAATTCCGGTTCTGTATTCATCGTATTTTCCATGGTTTCCTTCTCAACAAGGGGCAAAATGACAAGAATTCTGCCAATTGATCAAATGTGCCAAGATGACCAACTTGGGTATTAGGTATCAGGCATTGGGCAGGACCAAGGTCTTATTTCTTCAGAAGACTCAGAGGTGGCCAGGAGCAAAAGAATCTGTGAAAATCTGTGGAATCTGTGGCTAAGCTTTTAATATCTCTTGAATGAGGAAAGGAATTCAAGTGTCAACAGTATCAATGCAAACTCTTCCAAATCAAATCCTTCAATTCAACAATGCCCTGCTGAGTCATGGCGGAGATAAAAGTAAATGGCAGTTCGGGAGGAAGTTCTTTCCTGATGGCTTCTTTCAGCTCTTCATCCAGCAAATCTGATTTTGATACTGCCAGAAGACGCTTCTTGTCGAGGAGCTCAGGATTGTATTGCTTAAGCTCGTTTAACAGGATATCATATTCCTTCTTGATGTCATTTGAATCAGCAGGCACCAAAAAGAGCAACAGGGAATTTCGTTCAACGTGCCGGAGAAATCGAATGCCGAGTCCTTTGCCTTCAGAGGCACCTTCAATGATCCCGGGAATATCCGCCATCACAAAGGATTGGTTGTTGCGGTAGGGAACTACGCCCAAATTGGGCGTGAGTGTGGTGAATGCATAGTCTGCTATCTTTGGTTTCGCTGCGGAGACTACAGATAACAGAGTAGACTTTCCGGCATTGGGAAATCCGACCAACCCGACATCCGCAAGCAATTTGAGTTCGAGAATGATCCATCCTTCTTGTCCGGCCTCGCCCGGCTGTGCGTGGCGTGGAGCTTGCTGGGTGGGGGTTGCAAAAAATGCGTTGCCTTTGCCTCCGCGGCCTCCCTTGCTCAAAATGATTTCTTCCCCGTCGGTATTGATTTCACAGATGAACTCGCTGGTGTCGGCATGGCGTGCGATGGTGCCCAGCGGTACTTCAATGATTTCGTCCTTGCCATCAGCACCGGTGCGATCCTGACCTTCCCCTCCAACGCCATCCTGGGCCGAAACATGCTTGCGAAACTTCAGGTGAAGCAAAGTCCAGAGGTTGGAACTGCCTCGGAGAATGACATGACCACCCCGTCCACCATCGCCACCATCGGGACCACCCTTATCAACGAATTTTTCACGGTGAAAATGCAAACAGCCGGCTCCACCATTGCCGGAATGAGAATGGAATTTTACGTAATCAATGAAATTTGGATTCGACATGAATAGTTTCAGGTTACAAGTTGCTGGTTACTGGTAACTTGTAACCGGCAACACATTACGCATCAATCACTTTGCAAATGTTCTTAAAGATATCATCAACATTGCCGAGCCCATTGATCCCATTGAACTTGCCCTGCTTTTTATAAAAGTTGGCAACTGGAATGGTCTCGTTTTCATAGACGGTGATGCGATTCTGAATTTTTACTTCGTCCTGATCATCTACCCGGCCTGAGGTCTTGCCCCGGTTGAGCAACCTTTTTACCAACTCTTCCTTCGACACCTCCAGGGCAATCATGCATGAGATGGGCGTGCCTTTTCCGTTCATCAGTTTGTCAAGCGCTTCCGCCTGGGCCACGGTGCGGGGGAAGCCATCGAAGATATAGCCATTCACTTTTCCATCCGACTTGATCTTGTCATCCACCATATCGATCACTACCTGATCGGGGACCAGGTTGCCGGCATCCATGTAGCGCTGTGCAAGTTTGCCAAGGGCGGATCCTTCTTTGAGGTGCTTTCGGAAGAGATCTCCTGTGGAGATGTGGCTGAACTGATATTTCTTGATAATGCCCTCGCTCTGCGTGCCTTTGCCAGCACCGGGTGGGCCAAAGAGGACGATGTTAACCATGGCTGTTTATTAAAGTCAAAGTTTGCGAAGATACTTTACCATCGGCCTCCCTCCAAATGGGGGTTATCGCAGCATGAAGTACAAATTTCTATTCGCCAGCGGATACTTGCTTGTAAATGTCCTTGAGGTTTCTGCCAAGGCCATCGTAATCCAGACCATAGCCTAGAATAAATTCATCTTCCAGTTCGAAGCCAACGTATTTGACCTGAATATCTTTTTCGCGTGCCACCCGTTTGCGCAGGAGGGCAATCGCTTCCACCGATTTGGCGCCGCGACCCTTCAGGTCTTCCATGAGCTTCTCCAGGGTGAGGCCACTGTCAACAATGTCTTCGACAATAATGATGTCCAGGCCAAAGAGACTTTCGTCGTGACCGATGAGGGTCTTCAGTTGGCCAGTGCTGGTCGTGCCACCGGCATAGGAAGAAATTTTTACAAAGGAAACCCGGCAGGAAAGCGTAATTTCTTTTAGAAGATCGGAGGCAAACATAAAAGAGCCGTTCAGTACGGGTAGGAAAATGGGAGTCCTTTCCTCGTAGTCAGCATTGATTTGGTGTGCCAGGCTGGCTACTTTCTTTTCAATGCGATCGGCAGTAATAAACTTCTTGAATTCGAGATCTTTGAGCTTCATAGGGAGAATAACAGAGGGCAAAGATAGATGTTTTATTCAGGCTGGGATCAATCCGGTCATTCGTTAATTCAGTAAACGAGCAATTCAATACCGAATAAGGGGTATGGCTCTTAACTGCAACCAAGATAATTCTTGAGCGAACTATTTCGATGATTTGCGCTGATTGCTATCCGGACCGGTGATTGTTTATTCGATTGTCAGTAATCATCCCCCACGGCGAAGGTATTTTTCCGATACATCCATTGCCCTTTGGTGAAATCCGGAAACTCAACACTGGCACCACCCATTTGGATTGAGGTTTCGGATAGAGGAGTAATCGCACTCCACGTGACCGCATCGTAAACATCCTGAGGAGGCGCAATTTTTCGTTTGGCGGATTCGATGAAGGCATTCAATACAAACCAATCCATGCCTCCGTGTCCTGCACCCGCTGCATCGGTTCCATATTTTTTCCAGAGGGGATGATCATATTTATCGAGCCAGGACTGTGCCTCTTCCCAGCGGTGGGCTTCTTTGCTTTGCCCATCAATGTAAATGGACTTGTTCACATCCATCCATAGCCCATTCGTACCCTGAACACGGAATCCAATGGAATAGGGCCGGGGTAAATTGGTATCATGCTGTAGCAGGATGGTCTCGTCGTTGGAGGTACGGATCATGGTAGTGACAATGTCCCCCAATTTAAAATTCACCTTGGCGTTGGGATGATTTTCACCTCCTTTTTTTACGATGTAGTTGTGAAGCCCGCGTGACTTCGTGGCATATGAAACCAATTGTGTAAAACGGTTTCCGCGGTTGATGTTGGTCATCATGGCCAAGGGCCCTATGCCGTGGGTGGGGTAGAGGTCGCCATTTCTGTTTACAGCATGTTGGGTGCGCCACTTTGCTTCTGAAAATCCTTTTTCACCAAACTCAACCCCGCCACCATACGGCTGGGTGCCGCTGTTAAACTTTACTTCACGCAAATCGTGCTGGTATCCTGCTTGCAGGTGTACCATTTCTCCGAAAAGATCCTGACGGACCATGTTCAGGATGGCCATGACATCGCGGCGGTAGCAAACATTTTCCAGCATCATCAATGGCATTCCGGTGCGTTCACTGGTGTGCACCAGTTCCCAGCACTCTTCAATCGTCATGCCAGTGATTACTTCGCAGCCTACGTACTTCTTTGCATTCATTGCATCCAGGCACATGGCGGTGTGCCATTCCCAGGGTGTAGCGATGATGACTGCGTCGATGTCTTTGTTCTCCAATAGTTTTTTATACCCATATGGACCTTCGAGGATGAGCTGTGGTTTTGGTTTGCTCGATTTATTAACAAGATCCATGGCTGAGTCCATCATCACTTGTTGAACATCGCAAAGGGCCAGTATTTCGACGTCATTTCTCCGAAGGGCCAATTCGAGGTGATTTTGTCCACGCAGACCGACCCCGATGAAGCCAAGACGGAGTTTTGATTCCTTATCCTTGGCGAAGAGGGAATTGGAGTTCAAGAATGTTAACCCTGCACCGGCTACTGCGGTGGTTTTGATAAAGTCTCTGCGTGATTTCATTGTTCAGTCATGGTTTGTTATACGGATTACTAATTTTAATCGACAGAAGCACCTCATAATTTTTAATTCCTAATTTCTCAAAGTTCCCTCATCAGCCACCCATACAGTTCGATCATTGAATTGATGTCTTGCTTGTGCACTTTTTCGTGTGGGGTATGGGGATGCATTTCCGGAGCCCCGACAAAACACCAGTCGAATGGATAGGGGGCTCGCTGCAATTCACCGCCGTCACTTGAACCCAATCCTTCGACTTCGAGCTGGTGCGGGACTTTGTGCTTTTGGGCAATGGCGATGACGCGATCGATGAATGCTTTGCGTGGGATATTTCGGTCACGGAGTGAAATGGCTACCCCCTTTCCGTGTTCTACACCATCAGAAACCCAGGTGATATCCGAAATCAACGCCTGCCGGATGCCCCACTTTTCATAGATGAATTTGGCCAGGTAAGGAACGGACCCTCCTCCATGCTCTTCCCAGCAGCTAAATATAATAACGCCGTCTTTAATTTTTTCTGCGGCCTTCAACGCTGCGTAAATTCCCAGCCGGTCATCGAGGTAGGCAGATTCAATAAATTGTTTTGATTCTTTGAAGTTGATCTTATAACTCAAAGGAGTACCACGTTCAATGGGTCTGCCGAATTTGTACAATGCATGGTGTTCTTTGTCAAATTCCAGTTCGCACTCGATCGGCCCATGGCGGTCATGCCCCACGAGTCGAGCACCGTCTTCTGCATCAGGACTCCCCACCGACAGCAATTGATTCAAATAGCGAACTGTAAATCCCACCGTGTCCATGTGAGCGAAAATTGCTGTGCGTGGCTTGCCAAATTTCAGGACGATACAATCCTGGAAACCATCCCCATGAAAGATTTCTGGCTTTGTCTTCCAGTTCTTTTTTTCCTTTTGAATATAATGGAGTAGAAAGTCCTTGATGTCTGCTTCATGGCCTGAAGTGCCGGGAATCGAACAGAGTTGTTGGAGAAGTTTCATGATTACCCGAAACTACAAAATAAATGAATTACCATTCTGGGCCGGGAAATTAAGGATGTTGACCATGAATCAAGTTGAATACCGGCGTTCAGGGTTATTGACTTCGGGATCTTGGTGACTTCCTTGTGTTCTTGGTTACCCCTGCTATTTCCGGAGCCATGAATTAATTCCTGTAGGTTAATTGGTGACCAAAATAATAAAGTAAATTGTTAGGCCCCCCATCAGGAAAAGTTAAATTTGAACACCTTAATAACCGTACTATGAACCTCAACATTGACGCACAAAAGCAGAACACTTACGATGCGATCGTGGTCGGTACCGGCATCAGTGGCGGATGGGCTGCCAAAGAACTGACTGAAAAAGGTTTGAAAACATTGGTGCTGGAACGTGGGCGGGACGTCCGACATGTTGTTGATTACCCCACCATGTCAAAAGATCCCTGGCAACTTCCCAATGCTGGAAGGCTTTCCGCCGAAGAACTAAAGCTTTATCCAGTACAATCCAGAACGGGTTGGGTAGGCCAGGGCAACAAGCATTTTTTCGTCAATGACATCGAGAATCCGTACAATGAAACAAAACCCTTTGATTGGATCCGGGGCTATCAGGTAGGGGGGCGATCCCTCATTTGGGGTAAACAGACTTACCGGTTGTCCGACCTGGATTTTGAAGCCAACAGCAAAGATGGGTTTGGTGTGGATTGGCCTATCCGCTACAAAGACCTCGCACCCTGGTACGACCATGTTGAATCTTACATTGGTGTGAGTGGTCAAGCCGAAGGACTGGCCCATCTCCCAGATGGAAAATTTCTGCCCCCGATGGAAATGAATTGCGTTGAGGGCTTATTTAAAAGTAAAGTTTCAGAAAAATTTGGTGGCAGAAAGGTTACGATCGGACGGGTTGCCCATGTTACGGCGCCGCTGGCACACGATCCAACGCGCGGCATATGCCAGTCAAGAAACCTGTGCGACCGCGGATGTCCATACGGAGCGTATTTCAGCAGCAATGCCTCAACACTTCCCGCTGCCATGAAGACCGGCAACATGACATTAAGACCCCATTCGGTGGTTCATTCCGTGATCTATGATGAGAAGAAGGGAAAAGCGGTGGGAGTAAAAGTAATTGATGCGGAGACAAAGGAAGAGATTGAATTCTTTGCGAATATCATATTCCTGAATGCTTCCGCTTTGGGCAGCACGTTTATTTTAATGAACTCAATTTCAAACCGATTTCCCAACGGTATGGGCAATGGCAGTGATCAGTTGGGCCGCAACCTGATGGACCACCAGTACCGGGCAGGAGCGGAAGGTGATGTCGATGGATTTGAAGATAAGTATTATATCGGCCGCAGGCCCAATGGCATCTATGTTCCCCGGTTCAGAAATGTTGACAGGGACAGGCGCACGGATTACCTCCGGGGTTTTGGTTACCAGGGAGGCGGAAGCCGGGAGGGCTGGTGGCGCGGCGTTGCAGAAATGTCTTTCGGAGCAGACCTGAAAGAAGCACTCACGATACCTGGAGGTTGGAAATTCGGAATGGGAGGTTTTGGTGAATGTTTACCGTATCCTGAAAACCGTGTTACCATCAATAAGGAAAAGAAAGATTCAAACGGACTGCCAACGCTGACCGTGGATGCTGAGTGGAAAGACAATGAAAAGCGCATGCGCAAGGATATGAAGGAAGCTGCGGCGGAAATGCTTGAAGCATCTGGATTTAAGAACGTAAGAATATTTGACAACCCCGACAACATAGGGTTGGGCATTCATGAGATGGGCACTGCCCGCATGGGCAAAGACCCAAAGACATCCGTATTAAACAAATGGAACCAGGTGCATGAGGCCCCCAATGTTTTTGTAACAGACGGAGCGGCCATGACTTCATCCGCCTGTCAAAATCCTTCACTCACCTACATGGCACTGACCGCACGCGCAGCAAATCATGCCGTGGAGGAATTGAAGAAAGGAAACTTGGGGTAATGGTTAATTGATAATTGTAAATGGTTAATGTATGGACAGACGAGAAGCAATTCAACGCGCAGCCACTGTATTGGGCTATGCTATTACAGGTCCGGCCCTGGTGGGAATATTGAATGGGTGTAAGGCTGCTCCTGAATTGACCTACACCCCTGATTTCTTTACCGAAGACCAGGCAAGGTTGGTGGGCGAGTTGGTGGAGGTCATTCTTCCGCGTACGGGTACGCCCGGAGCGAAAGATGTAGGTGTCCCGGGCTTTATCGATTCGATGTTGAAAGTTGTTTACCCGAAGGATGATCAGGATAAGTTTCTGAAAGGGTTGGCGGAATTCGATGACGATGCAAAGAAAACATTTGGTGATACATTTGTGGATTGTAGCGATACCAACAGGGTGGCGATGGTAAAAAAGCACCATGATATGGCACTTGCGGAATTAAAGGATGGTGCTTCTTCCGGCTGGTGGAGTGCGCATGGTGAAGAGATGCCCTTTATCCTGAAAATTAAGGAGCTTACGCTGTTGGGTTTTTTCACGAGCGAGGCGGGCGCCACGAAAGTGCTGCAATACAGTCAAGTGCCAGGACCTTTTAAAGGATGCGTGCCGTTGACAGAGGTAGGAAGAACCTGGGCGACTTGATAAGCTGAGAATCGGGAATAGAGAAGTTGAGAATTGAGAATAAAAAGCCATTCTCATCTTCTCTATTCTCATCTTCTCACTGTTCACCCCGCTTTTGCCATTTCCCACCCGATGATACTTTTCTTACGTGTGGCACTCCAGCGGTACTCTCCCAGGATCCCGTCTTTTCTAATGACCCGATGGCATGGAATGAGAAAGGCGATATGGTTCGATCCAACGGCTGATCCAACGGCCTGCATGGCTTTCGGATTATGAATTCGCTCTGCAATGTTTTGATAGGTTGTCACACTTCCCATCGGCAACCTTAGCAAGGCTTCCCAAACTTTGACTTGAAAATTAGTACCCTTTACCAGCAGGTGAATTTTACCACGTGCCTTCGTGTCCTCGTTGCCAAACACCCGATCGACAAAATCTGAGGTCAGCATCTGGTTTTGATGAAATACGGAATTGTGCCAGTGTTCTTTCATTTTCTCCATCTCCGTTTTGGGTTCTTCGCCCACGGCAACAAATGACAGCCAGCAAATCCCCCGATCCGTAGCGCTGAGGAGGCAGGTGCCAAAAGGCGTTTCATGAAATCCATAGTCGATGTGGATACCCGATCCTTTCAGCTTGTATTCCTGTGGTGTGACAGCCTCCAGGGTAGTGAAGAGGTCGTACACCCTCGACTGACTGGAGAGTCCGGCGGCTTCAGCAGCCTCTACCAGGTTCTTCGATTCCTGAAGCTTGGATTTGAGAAAGTCCACCGTCAGAAATTGTAAAAATTTCTTGGGACTGATACCCGCCCAGTCGGTAAAGATCCGTTGAAAATGGAACGGACTCAAGTGCACCTTTTCTGCGACCTCATCCAGTTCGGGCTGACGCTGAAAGTTTTCTTCCAGGTATTTAATGGCCTGCTCAATGCGTTGATAATTGATGTTGGTTTCGGCTGACACGATCATAAAGCTATTGTTTTTTGATGGATCAAAGGTGGCGTGGGATGGAAGGGATTTCAACCCGTTTCTTGCGGAATTGCGGACGTACTTATCCTGGTTTATATTTGGGCCAAACCCATTCTATGAAACATATCCTGCTTATTGGCATTTTGTCTGCCACGTCCCTGATCGTTGAGGCCCAGCAAAATTTCGACACCGTGAAAATCCGCCCCCTCAAAGTGACCGACAATATTTACATGCTGAAAGGGTCTGGCGGAAACATTGGAGTCATGTTTGGAAAGGATGGCACCGTGGTGATCGACGATCAGTTTGCGCCACTTTCCAATAAAATCAATGGGGCCATCAAGACGCTCGATCCGGGGGAGATCCGATTCCTGATCAACACCCACATTCATGGCGACCACAGTGGCGGCAATGAAAATTTCAAACGGATGGGTGCTACCATCGTCGCCCATGATGTTGTACGGGAAAGGATGAGCAAGGAGCAAGTGAACAAGGCGTTCAATCGGGTGACGCCTGCCAGAGAAAAAGATGCTTTGCCTGTTATCACGTTTGCTGACAAACTCAAATTTCACCTAAACGATGAAGACATCGAGTTGATTCATTTTGATCCGGCTCATACCGACGGAGACGTGGCCGTTCATTTTAAGAACGCGAACGTATACCATACCGGTGATATGTTTGTGCGCTATGGATATCCATTCATCGATGTATCCAGTGGAGGAGGAATCAACGGATTTATCTCTTCCCTTGATAAAATGCTAGCCTTGATGGATGAGAATTCAAAGATAATTCCGGGTCATGGTGAGTTGGCCAGCAAGGCTGACGTGAAAATATTCCGGGATAAATTGGCTGACATCCGAGACCAGGTTGCCGCGGCCCTGAAGAAAGGAAAGAAAGTGGAGGACCTTGCGGCCATGGGCATTACCGACAAGTATGAAGCCGATTGGGGGAAAGGTTTTGTGAAAGGAAAAGACTTTGTGGTCTTGATTGCAGAAAGCCTGAAAGCCGCTCAGGCGAAGTAGCATCAATGTAGAGCCTTCCATATAAGATATTGGTCATGCATACAATGACCGCAGGGACGGAAGCCAAGTTGAATGGCTTCCGTTTCGCTTTCAAAGAACACCCGGTTTTCTTTTTTCATTCTTTTGCCCGAAGAACAGGACAAAGCCCCGTAAATTTTTAGCGAAGAGTTACCTGCCAGAGTCAATTTCTGATTTTGAATCAGACTCTTCAGTTGGGAATAGGCCACTTCAATGTGTCGGATCATGTTGCGTCATGAAAAATAATCCCCATGGCATATCTCGTTCCTGACCGCAAAGGACTGATTCCGTGTTTCATCTTCGCCCGATAGTAGCCACGGCTGCCTTGGGCCGGCCGGTAGTTCGTAGTGAATATTAAAGCATCTCCCTGATGGAGCGGAACCACTACAGCGCGCGACTGGGCCCGCGGTAGTTGCTCTACCAAGATAAATTCTCCTCCCTCAAAATCTTTGCCGGGTTCACTCAAGACAAAAACTACCTGGAATGGAAAATAGACATCACCATAAAGGTCCTGATGAAGCGTATTGTAACCACCGGTTTGGTAGCGAAGTATTAAAGGAGTAGGCCTGTTCTGTCCCTTTGAATGACATTCTTGTATCAACCCTTGGTGATTGGCAGGAAATCTCGTTTCAATGTTAAGGCGAAGCATCCATTCGTTGGCCAGGACGGCGAGCGGGCTGTACAAGGATTCGCGCAGGTGCTGAATGAGGGGTGGAAGGGGGTAGCTGAAATATCTATATTCTCCTTTTCCAAAGCGATACCGCTGCATATTGATGGTGGATCGATAGAGATTCTCCCTGGGGTACATTTCTGACAACCCATTGCATTCAGCAGGGGTCAATAGTGTTGGCAATTTTGCGTATCCATTTTCATCCAGTGATTGGTATGCCTTGGGCCAGGGAATCGATGTCAGATCCAGCATGGTACAAAAGTCAATTTTCAACGTTTGGTGGTCAACCTGTTTCTTGCGGAGTTGGAGGACAATCCAATCAGCAGCTTGTTCTTCACATCGGACCCTTTCTATATTGCCGGATGGATACACTCCGCCTTCGCATCCCCGATGAGTTTGATATCAATCTTTGCTTTCAGTTCTTGAGACGCTCGCCGAAGGAGTTGCTTCATAGGTTGGAGGAGGATCGTGTGTTAAAATTGCTCCTTGTGGATGGTCAACAGATTCTGTTCTCCGTAAGACAGGTTAAAAATACGTTGAACATTGATTTTCTGAAGGGTGAACCCACCCGGCTTGGAAAAGAGACTGTAAGAAAATATGTCCATGAATGGTTCGACCTGGAAACGGACCTAAAACCATTCTATGCCATGGCACGAAGGGACCTATTGTTAAAAGATCTTGTAAAAAAACACCGGGGCTATCGAATTATTGGGCAACCCGATTTATTTGAGTCTCTGGTCTGGGCGGTGTTGGGTCAGCAGATCAACCTTTCCTTTGCCTATTCTCTCAAGCAACGCTTCGTAGAACAATTTGGCGAAAGCTTGGCGCATGAAAATCAAAAGCATTACCTGTTCCCCTCC
This sequence comes from Cytophagales bacterium, assembly GCA_043773645.1. Lineage (GTDB taxonomy): Bacteria > Bacteroidota > Bacteroidia > Cytophagales > Cyclobacteriaceae > ELB16-189. Next base: position 25,882 of record JAYVEZ010000262.1, on the reverse strand, counting down.
GCAAAGAACGTATCCAAAATACAACCGGAGCAATTGCTTGCCTTGCAATTCTCCAGACAAAAGGCGCTCTATACCATTGGAATTGCAAAGGCTTTCGCAGAGGGAAGAATTTCCAAAGTGAAGCTGGCCGGCATGGCCCTGAACGAGGCAAAAGAAGAATTGATGAAGATCAAGGGTATTGGAAACTGGACCGCCAACTATGCCCTGATGAAAACATTTCGCTATCCGGATGCATTCCCGTTGGAGGATGCGGGCTTACACAACGCCATTAAAAATTCTATGGGACTTAAAGCCAAACCCGATGTGAAGCGGGTGAAAAGAATTTTTCAACAATACAAGGGGTGGGAGGCCTATGCAACACTATACCTGTGGAAGAGCCTCGAGGATTTTACTTCTTCTTCAAAGAAAGGAAGTCGTGACAAAAAGTGACGGTTTTCCTGATTATATGGTGTCCTACACCTTAGGTGTAGGACACCATATGGATGTGTCTATTTTCTAAGATACACGTTCCCGTATTTGGATTCGAAGCTGTAACTGGGTCCTGACCCTGGCTTGGCGGTTATTTCTGTCCACGAGTTGTTTTTGTCAGGGTAATTTGACTGGTCAAATTTGATCCCAAGATTGGTGAGAATTTCCCCATAACGGGCGCGTGCCGTGATCATACCAATCGCAGCAGGTAGGATGGTGGCATCCACTCCCCCATATTTGGCATCAATGGTCAATGGTGCATCAAAGTTTTTCACTTCGATTAATCCATATTTGGCCAGGACGCTGGTCTCCATTTTCTTCGGAATAAAAATTTCAAGTTTGATATCTTTAACAATCCCATTTGACATGTAGGTGTATTCCCGTCCATTTTCCTCGAGGAATTTTTGAACCTCAGGGTCGTTGTAGTCCTTTGCCTTGAAGTAGTACTCCATGCCTCCCTTTTTAATAACAATGCGTTGCGGGATGTTTTCCTTGTCTCTTATTACAGCGGTGATGGTAATCTCCGTTCCGGATACATTTGATTGCAGCTCAAAAGCACTGTCGTTCTCACCCCGATTGATGCTCACAACACCTTTGATCAAAATTTCATTTTTGTCCCAAGTCTGCATTTTCAGCTCGGGATCATCAAAATCGAGGTGCAATTGTTGACCGGGCTGAACAGCAATTGTTTTTTCGATCGCGGTCTGGGCATGGGAAGCCAGGCTGAAGGAAAAAATAATGAGGAGGAGTGTGGGTTTCATCATTGGTAGTTGTTGGTTGATTGTTGTTCGTGACCCGAACAACAATCAACGAGCAACGATTAGTTATTTCTTTCTCAAGTAGATATTATTGTGTGTAGAAGACAATGTAAAGTCCAGTCCTCCGCCATTTATTTTGCCGTTCACCTTATTCGAACCGTATTTTACCCAGTCGCTCTTTGGTTCAATTTCAAGTTTGAAGGCAGGGTCAACAAAGATTTCGCCGAAGCTGGTACTCATGCTCATGGTTGCTTTCAAAGTCGTTGGGATCGTTACATCCACAAGGCCGTGCGTCGATATCAACGAGATCGGACTCTTGATGTTGGCGTTGAAGTTGGCCTCAATCTCACCGTGGACGGTTTTAATATTGAGCGGACCAGTTACATTTTCCAGGTGCACGCCATTGTGGACCGTAGACGTTTCAATTTCTCCTTCCACGTTTCTGAAGGTGATATCACTTCCGTGAGGTGACGAATGACTGTAAGTGATGCTCACTCCTTTTGGCACGAGAATTTTCACCCGGGGTCCGTCCATCTTCTTGAGCTGATACACTTCATAGGTACTGCCTTTGTCCACCACGGACAGTCCGACACCTGTGTTGTCTTCAAGTCCCAGGCTGCTCACGGCGCGCAATCCTTCGGCACGGTGGTCTTTTTCGCGAGAGCCATCAACCGAGGAGAATATAATTTCACTCCCACTGGTTCCCTCCACCAGCACTTTGTCTACCCCATTGATCACCAGTTTTCCGGTGCTCTTGGCCAACTTATATTCCTGTGCCTGCAAGGCGCCAAAGGCCACAAGAGCAACAGCTAATGTCAAAATCTTCTTTTTCATTTTTTTCTGTTTAATGATTCTTGGTAATTCTATATGTTCAAAATAATCGCGATTCAATTTTCAAATTGTCCTAGTGGTCCTTTCGCAGGTAAACATTTCCATATGTTGATTCAAAACTATACCGTGGACCTGTTCCTGGCTTGGCCGTGACAACGGTATGAAAATCCTCGTCCCGCACTTCGCCCCCATCAAGTTTTACATTCAGGTTGGAATAGATATGACCGTAGTTGGTTTCAGCCGTCAATTCACCGGTGGTCAGTTCAGTCATCGATGCATCCACGCCACCGTAGGTAGCAACTACTTTCAATGGTCCATCAAAATCTTTGGCTTCGACCATACCGTACACTGATTCCAGGTAGGTTTCGGTATTGCGGGGAACCTTGATTTCCAATTCAATATCCATTTCTACGCCATCCGACATCATCGTGTGGCCATTTCCATTTTCATTTTTGTATTTCTTCCACTCGGCCTTGTTTCGGAATATCATCTTCTGACCTCCTACCTTGACCGTGATGCGGTGCGGGAGCCCTTCCATGTTCTTGATTTCGTTGCGAATCGATACTGTGCCTCCCTCCGCATTGGTTTCCAATGTGAAGGCATCATCATTTTCCCCACCATTGATGCTGACGGTGCCCAGGATCGAGATTTCATTTTTGTCCCAGGTACTTACCTTGATAAGGTCAGGATAATCAAAACGCATTTTGATCTTTTGTCCGGCACTCACGGGCACGTTCTTGTTGAGTTTGGTCTGGGCGGAAAGTGTTCCGGCAAACAGACAGACCAGGATGAGTGTCAGATTTTTCATTTTTTTCTGAGATATACCTTGCCATAGTTGCAATTCAGGTCGATGTCCATTCCGCCACCGTTGATTTTACCGCTGATGCGATCGCTGTAGCGGACCATGTCTCCTTGTCGATCGATTTCAATTTTGAATTCCGGCGCTACATAAATTTCGCCGTAGGAGGTGCTCATATTTAGATTTGCCTTGGTCGCGGCTGGCAGAGTCACATCCACAAATCCGTACACTGAAACAATGGAGATGGGTCCTTTGGACGCGTCAAACGTGGCCTCCACGTGACCATAAATCGTTTTCACAGTAAGGGGTCCAGAGCAGTTTTCCAGTTCAATGTTGTTGTATTGAGCCGAAATTTCAATTTCATTTTCTGTGTTCTTGAATAAGGCACTGCCTCCATACTGAGAATCATGGTTAAAAGAAATGATGACCCCCTTGGGTACAAGGATCTTGACTTTGGGGGAATTCATTTTCTTGAGCTGACGGACGGTGACAACTCCTCCCTTATTGTCCACATTGATGCCGAGGCCCGTGTTGTCATCCAGTCCCAGGCTGTTAATCTCTTTTAATCCGGCGGCGCGCTCGTCCTTGTCTTTTTCTCCATCGTTGGAAGAAAAGATAATTTCATTTCCACTGTGCCCCTCCACCGTCACCCGGCCGAGATTGATTTCCAATCGCCCGGAGTTTTTAGCCACTCTGAATTCCTGAGCATGTACCGCTCCTGCGATCAATCCAATCAACCCGATAATCAATATGTTCTTGTTTTTCATTTTTGATTTCATTTGAATTATTAACTCTTCATTCATTCTCACGACAGCTTCAATAACCCTGAGTAAGCCTCGTCTTTGACGGCCTTCATGGACTCGGTATCGTCGATGATTTGTTCCAGGCTCTTGGCTGCACCCTTCTCCTTCATGCGCACCATTAGCTGAATGAGTGCGATTTGAATCACCGGATCCTTTTGAATGGACAGCGAACCGATCAATTCTTTTCTTACCAGCGGTTCTTCACGAAATTTGCTGAGTGCGTCCAGCGCGGCAAGCCTCACGTTGGTGTTAGGATCTTCGTTCATCATCTTCGCCAGCGCCAGCACGACGTCATCATCCGCTTTATCAATCTTCAATGCGACATTGACACCCTGTATTCGCTGGCTCGCGGACTGTTGATTGTCCATCATGACGAGCATCATCTGTTTCGTGGCCTGCACTTCCTTTTTCAGGGCCAGCATCTCATCCTCACGCGGCTGGTTCTTGTTGATCCAGTACCCGACTCCAATGCCAGCCATCACCAGCACCACACCGGCCGCGAGGCGATACATGATGGGCCGGAAGGAGATTGTTCTGGCTGGTTTTTGTTTAGCCATTTCCTCTTTTAGGAATTCATGAAAGGAGCTCTCCAGTTTTTCATTGGGTTCGAGACTTTTGGACTGGTCCATGGCGCTTATCACTTCGCGCAACTGTTCATAGGCACTGCGGACCTCTTCATTTTGAGCAAGTTCCAGCTCGATACCTGCCCGGTCCGTTGCGGTGAGTTTTCCGTCGATGTAGTCAATCAGCATGCCTTCCCATTCTTCTTTATTCATAACCTTACCCGCAGGTCAGTTAATTTTTTTCCAATTCGAAATAATGTTCTCTCAATTTTGCTATGGCCCGATGCACTTTCACTTTGATGTTGGCCACTGTCGTTTCCATCATGTCGGCTACCTCTTCGTATTTGAGGTGTTGAAAACGAGTCAGCACCAGCAGCTCGCGTTGCTCATCGGTGAGCAGGGCAAGTGATCTGTGCAGTACCCTTTCTCTTTCTTCCTGTTCTTTTTCTTCTTCATGGTCGCTCATGGTATCACTCATTTTTTCCACCGCTACGAAGTCGGACTTCCGGTTTTTGTTGGCCTGGTAATGGTCTGAAAAAACATTCCGTGCCACCTGATAGATCCACGACTGAAACCGGTTTCCTTCCCGATAGCTGTTCCGGTACTTTATAATTCTCAAGAACACATTTTGCGTCAGGTCTTCTGCCAGCGCACGGTCGAGGGTCGTACGCGCCAGGAAGTTGTAGATCCGCTTGTGATACCGGTCAAACAGCACGGAGGCCTGCTGCAGGTCGCCGTTTTTCACGGCCTCCATGATGTGCTCGTCGGTTATCAAGTCCTTGAGTTTTGTCAAAATTCGTGTTAGTTACCGGGAGAAGAGTGAAAGGTTACAGAGGGAAAATACAGCTTAAATATTTTGATTGCTCATTTGACTCATTGTATTGCAAATAAGTCAAATTCGCTATTTTGTGGCATGGAGTCAATGGGGCGAATCCGACCTCGGATGCCTTACCTACTTAGTGGAGCGACGACGGGTTCCCTTTTTTGAGCTAATCAAAAGTTTTCAGCCTTCTTCCAGGTTCAAACGATCCGTCAAGCAGGATACGTTTATAATCAGGATAATCTCAGGCGGATAAGAGTAATTAGAAATGAGAAAGAAAAGCTTAGCAGGTCCCGTTTGGTTGTGCCGTGTATTCGCTCTTTGAAAAAATATGGAATTTCAACGATTTTGAGATTTCGGTTATTTTTGAGTGCCTTGTAGAGGATCTCTTCAATGATGTCAAAATTGTTCGATCTGAGCGTAAGCGATTTCAAGACTTCTCTGTTATAAAGTTTGAAACTGTTGGATACGTCTTTTGCAGGGATATTGAGGATGATGCTGTAAGAGAGATTTACCATGAGGCTCATCAATTTTAGCAAGGGTCCATTAAATGATCCCCCTCCTTGTATGTACCTTGAGGCGATCACAACATCGGAGGACGATCTCCATTTGAGCATTGTTTCAATAAATTCGGGATCGTGGGACCCATCAGCATCCATGAAAAGGATAAACGCACCATCGCTATGCTTGATTCCGGATCTTACGGCATCTCCATAACAGTCTGTAGGCGAACGGTTAATAATTCTGATCTTTGGACTTAGTGATTGTAAAGTATGAGTAAGATCTGTTGAGACTGTCCGGTCAAGGATAAGAATTTCATAATCCAGTCCAGTGGTGTCAAGCGAGGTGAGCAGCCTCGGCAAAAGCATTTCCAGGTTTTTAAATTCCTCGTATGCGGGGATATTGACGCTAAGTTTTGGCACGTACTGGGGATTTGGCAGTGAAAAGGATCAGAAACATCATTGCCATTAGAAGACTTGGGACAATGAAGGCCGCTACGCTCACATCCTCGTGCACGTAATAATAGTTGTGTGGGATTAACACTAATCCAAAACCAATGCAAAACAACCTTGTTAACAGCCCGTATTCTTTTTCCTCTTTGAGGAAGTAATACAATGGGATCAGCAGGAAAATAAGTTTATAGTCATATGATATGTGAGGCAATAATAGAAATAGTGCTGTAAGAAGAAAGTAATCCATCCAGGGATCCATTTTTTTTCGGATCACTGCAAATGCAACCAATCCAAAAATGGCCATGGTGAGAAATGTATATGGAAGAAGAATTTGGGCGGTGATTTCCTGATACCGGACGGGATCTTCCCAAACTTTAAATACAGCAGTAATTGATATCATGATTAAGCTGAAGAGGCTGTGATTGAAGTGCAAGTACCTTGGAACCGAAGTGTACTCCTGTGTAAATTCCTTTTGGACCGACATCATTTGAAAAATATTATTCATGACCCCGCCCTTAAATGTCGAGGCCGACAACAGGGTGAGAACCGCGACAATTGACATCAGCACAGTCAGTTCCTTAAGTTTCATGTCCTTGATGTATATGATGGCAAACACAGCTGTATACAATTTCATGGAAATGGACAGGGCCAGAAAGAACACAGCGAGGAAGGACTTGTCCTTTTCTTTGAAATACACCCATAGCAAGCAGCAAAGAAAATTGTATAGCTCAATATTCTGTCTGTCGGTATTGTACAATACGGGGTAAGAAAACACAAATACTATGATTATCTCGAGAAAATGTGATCTCCATTGATCCTGAAAAAGTTTTTTAAGGACCGGAATATAAACCATGAGGAATATCCCCTGGAATGCGACCATCATCCAAACCCTGTTTTCGATCAAGGAAAACCAATAAAAAATTGTGTTGGCTACGGGGAAATAATTGGATGCAAAAGGAGTCGTAGTGAAATATGGATCGTTGGTTGAACAGATCAATGACATGTTGAACAGGTCCATGAACCTGTCCCCAGGTAAGAAGAGGAATGTGTTCCATGGATAGACATCACCCAGCAGGGTTGCTGAAAAATATGCTCTTATTATGGCCAGGAACATGCCACAAAAAACGATGGTCGCGACTAACTTTAATTTATTGTTAATTCTTTTCATGATCGTCAAGTTTACTGCTCATTAACCAATTTAACATCAGTTCGATGGCATGTGGAGCTTCAATTTTCGGAGCCCAGCCCGTATGATGCGTGACCTTGGTCAGGTCTGCTACAAACACCTTTTGATCGCTGATGCGTGCATCGGTCTTATGGTACTTCAAATCTACATGGAGTAAATTTTCCAGAATGGTGAATAACTCCAGCAGTGACAGGCTGTTTTTCATGCCGCCCCCAATATTGAAAGCATTGCCTTTCATTGTCTGGATATATTGGGGTACAGCCAGATAGAGATCAACCATGTCTAAAGAATATAGAACATCTCTTACTTGCTTGCCATTTCCAGAAATGGTAAACGGATCAGATTGCTTGTCATTTTGCTGGAGTATTGCCTGGCTGCAAAACCACCCGATCCATCCTTGATCATAGGTCGAGAATTGCCTGCCGCCAAACATGGAGGAATGGCGGAATACCACCGTATTCAGTCCATAAATCCTTGCAAAGTCCAGACAGTACTGGTCAGCAGAGCCTTTTGATACCCCATAAGGAGAATGAAAGTCAAGTTGAGTGTCTTCTGAAAAACCAAGAGGAAAATTCCTGGCCACGTAGCGTGTTGAAGTCTCATCATAATTCACCCACTCAAGGTCGCCATATACTTTGTTGGTAGAGGAGTATGTAATAATTGACTGAGGAGAATAATTTCGGACAGCCTCCAGCACGTTTATTGTTCCCATGACGTTGATTTCAAAATCCATCCTGGGATTGGAAATGGATGTTGTCATCGCCACCTGTCCAGCCAAATGATAGATGACATCCGGCTGGAGTTCCTTGATGAGCGCATTTATTGTTGGAGCGTCGCGTATGTCTTCCTTGTGAAACTCAAAGTTACCCTTGGTCCGCAACCAATCGAGGTTTTTTTCAGAGCCAATTCTTGACAGGTTGTCAAGCAAATGAAGTGTATCCCCCTTTTTCAAAAGGGATTCAGCAATATTTGACCCCAAAAAACCACAACCTCCCGTGATTAAGTATTTCATAAGTTTCTCCTGTCTATCTCAATCGTTCTCCTTAACCCTTCCTCCAGAGTTATCTTGGGTCGCCAGCCCAATCTTTGAATGTTCGCAGTATCTACGGTAAACTTCATTGACTCGCCTTCCCGGTAAGGAAGAGCCCCGAAGTTCAACCTTGTTTGCTCATTTGAACAAATTCTCTTCACGGTATTCACAAAGGATTTTAATTGAATTGCATCGTCAGCCGACACATCGAACTGGGTCAGCCCGGATGGCAGCGTATCGATCGAATCAATCACGAGTTCGAAAGCCGAAACGATATCATCAATGTAGGTAAAGTACCTGTATTGCTCCCCATTGGTTAGATTGAGTTCCGGGATGTTCTTAAGAAAATTCTGAATCAGATAGCTTACAAATTTAGTGGAGTCGTCAAGGGGTCCATAAAAATGCTCCAACCGCACATTAATAAAACTGATTTCGGCTGAAAAAAAAATCATCCATTCCTTGAACTGACTTTTTGATAATGAGTACACATTAATATGCTTGTCCAGAATGGTATCAGTATTGATAAACTTTACTTTCTTATTGGTTTTTTTTAACAAAGCCAATAAACGGAGTGGTAACAACAGGTTGGATTCAATAGTATTTACAGCATCTGTGTCTCTTCTTCCGTAGTGGGTTGCGCAATGGAGCAACAAGTCAATTTCAATATCCGAAACGACATTCTCATCAAACTCTTCAATATACGCCATTCGATAGATGCCCCCTGGGTCGGCAATCCTGGTAAGCTTAGATTGCTTTCTCTTCAAGACGATGAAATCATATTTACCACTGAGGCTATTCAGAATATTGCTTCCAAGATAGCCTGTGCCACCGGTCAAAAGGATTTTCTTTCTCCTGCTATCAGGCGGCCTAAGACTGTCCACGTTCAATGGGTTTAACTAATAAATCCATTAATTCCTCCTTTGCTTTAATAACAATTGGAAACGTTATATCTATTCCATCAAACTGGGGAGGAGGCAAGAATTCGCACAGGTACTTCATGGCACTTTTAAGGCGTTCAAGGTACAATATTCTAACTGGTTTGTGGTGACAAATGCATTTGGTCGCCAGCAGCGGGAAATCATTAAATATAAAATACTGACAATCAAACATTTCAATTCAAAGGTGCACTTTAGTATGATTGACTATCCAATACTTTGCAATAATATTTGATTATTGGAAAGTATTGGACCAAACGTTCATTGACCAACTCCTTCATGCATATTTTCAGACCTTAGTCATTTGGGCCATTCATAAATTCGAAAAGAATAGTCATTTTTAGCTGGTTCGTAAAAAACAATAACCTTGATAATGCGAGGCGGGCAATTTTCAGAGATGGACAAGCGTACAATGCTGAAATCGTATCAATACCAAAAGTTTCAGTTGCTTTGCAACTCAGGGGCCGGGGACTTTGTTAGCAGCCCTGGTGTGCATATTTTTCTTCTCCCAACGCTTGCCTCGAAAGAATTGTGCAAAGTTCGCCCTCCGAAGTGAAGGTGAGCGATGTCATCCTTCCCCCTGTACAATTCACGAATTTTTTTGGAAGATATTCCTTCGAAGCAGTGTCGGGCTTGCCCGACGAAGCTCGCCTAACAATGCCTGCTTCGAAGGAAACTAGCCCGCCTACGCTTCGATCCCGATTGCTATAGGGAGAAGCTTCGGCGGGCGAAGTCGGCCTCCCTGTACAATTCTCGAACTTAAACTTGGAATTTGATTCAGAAACGAGTCGGGCATTGCCCGACGTAGCTCGCCGAACAAAACTTCCTTCGAAGAAGGCGCTTGGAAAGCGAAGCTCGCCGTCGCTCCGAAACGGAGCTATGGCGAGCGAAGTCGGGGCGGCAGGATTCGAACCTACGACTTCCACGTCCCGAACGTGGCGCGCTACCGGGCTGCGCTACGCCCCGAATGCTTGTATCACCAATCCTCAAAAATAATGAATTGGATGAACAGTTGTTCTGGTCCGAGCTTGCCTGATTAACATCGTATGGACGATGTACAGAGAATTTGATTCGTAGCTTTTGTTTAACAAATGAGCGCTAAATGAGATTAAAACCCTTCAGCATCCAATAGGCAAAAAGTATCAGGACGATGCCGACATGAACAAACAGCCAAACCCGTTGATACCTGGGCCTGTTGTTCCACGTAACCCGTTGATCGAAGGGATCGAATATAAGGGCTATCCCTAAATTCGACATGGCGCTTGCAACGTCATTGTTTACCAGGAGAAAGTAAACACTTAACAGGACGAAGGTGCCGTACGCCCAGCGATTAAAAAATGAGGTTCTGTCTTTAGAATTGGAAGTCTCTTTGGTGGAAGTCATATTTTAAATTTCACGGTAAGTCGTACAAGACGGGCTCCAATTACAACTCCCCTGCTATTTATTTTTGATTCTTTGCTGTAATTTTTTTGTGCCTGAGGCAACCTATTCAAGAAATAGAATAGATAGAATGATTCTACTGGAGTTAACCTTTCTGCGGGCTGTTGGTTTATGAATCAGCGAAAGCTGAAATCATGGCATCGGAAAGGGAATTTATTGAGCTGATCGATCAGAATCGGGGGATCATCTTTAAGGTGATCCGGCTTTATGTTCGTCATGAAGAAGATGAACGCGACCTTTTTCAAGAGATACTTTTTCAGGCATGGCGTTCCTACCCCAATTTTAAAGGTCAGTCCAAATTCTCTACATGGTTGTATCGTGTCGGACTGAATACCGTATTGAGTTTCAAGCGGAGGCCGCAGTTGGTTATTCACCACGAGGATCTCACCGTGCTGAAAGTCAGCACAGGTGAGAAGCATCCAATGGAAGAAACTGAAGCCTTGTACATCGCTATCCGCGAACTGAATGAGATTGACAGGATGATTGTGTCCTTGCACCTGGACGGCTACGAAAATGAAGAGATCGCTGATATATCGGGACTCACTAAAAATAATGTCGCGGTTAAATTGTACCGCATTCAAAGAGGCACTCACCAAGAAACTGAAAGCATTGTAATGATGGACTTGCGTCAAGTGTGGAAAAAATTAGAGGAAGATAAGCTGAAAGTGCCTGTTTTGGGAGCCATTGAGGTGCGCAGAACTTCCAAACACCCAGTACAGAAACTCAAGAATTCTTATCTGATCACAACAGCCTTTGCTGTTTTATTCTTGATTGGCTTCATTGTCATCTTCTTTTTGTTTCATGAACCGCTGGTCAAAATTAGTCTAGCGCTGGTGATCCTGGCCTATGTTTTTTTTCTCGTCACCAACCTCTTGATGTATCGGAAGATCCGAGTTGATCTTCCAGTCGATCGAAATTTAAAGGCAGTATTGAAGCACACCCATGATTTTATCGCCTCCAACATTCACTTTCAGGAGCGGGTGGCCTTGTTCATCTATCCCGTTGCTGGTACTGCTGGTTTTTTGATGGGTGGATCCATCGGGAGCGGGGACCTCGATCGGATGTTGAAAGAACGAATTGTGATCATTCTTCTGATCCTCATTCTTATCATATTGACACCGCTTTGTTATTATCTTACAAAATGGATGTACAAAGTGTCTTATGGAAAGTGCCTGATTGAATTAAAGCAATTGATTGAAGAGCTTGAAAACCCTGACTAGATAATCATTTCATAAAATGACGATAGTCTTCAGGTGTGTCAAGATCAACTGATCCATCCTTAAATTCAATGTTGATGGTCTTATCAGGATGCGCTACAATAATCTTCCTGGCACCCTGTTCATCCGACATGCTGAGAATTTCAGTAAAGAGACTCTTTTCAAATATTGCTGGTACCCCCGAAGTGTCTGAATAGGATGAAGCAACAATTGGTTTTCGCGAATTAATAAACTTTTCATTTAATTTTTTGAGATGCTCACTGGTTAATAGAGGCTGATCGCACACCATCACGAGGATGGAGGAAAGGCTTGGTTTTCTCGCCATGAAATGCTGGAGTCCCACTTTGATGGATCCGCCCATGCCTCGCTCCCAATGCGGATTGAAGACAATATCCACAGGGATGTGGCCGACCGCGTTTCGATGTTCGCTTTCATTGGCACCCAAGACTACAACCACCTCTCCGATCCCTGACTGAAGAGCAATGGTGGCGATATACGTCAATAAGGGAACGCCATGAATGTCGAGCAACAGCTTGGAGGTTCCCATGCGGGAAGAGGAGCCCGCTGCCAGTAGAATTATGCCAAGATCCATGGTTAGGGCATGGAGTGCAGAATATCGAATGTTGAATAATGGATGTTGAATAATGAAGTGAGTCGCAGCACTTCATTATTCAACATTCGATATTCATTATTCATGATTCCATTTTTTATTTTCTTTGGGCTTTCACCAGTTCAGGTGTAACAGCATCACCCTTGTTCCCAAATGAATTGCGAACATAATTCAAAACATCACTCACTTCCTGATCCGACATTTCAAAGCCGGTCATGTCAGTGTTATAGATTTTTCCATTTACCTTCATCTCGCCTGTGGCGCCTTTCAGGGTTTGTACAATGGATCGTTTCTTGTCGGCCATCAGGTAGTCGGATTTGGCAAGGGGCGGGTACACGCCTTCAAGCCCTTCGCCACCCTCCATGTGACAAGACATACAATAGGTTATATATAAGTCCTTGCCCCGCGTGATGCTTGTCTTCAGGTCAAATACAGGTTTCTTTTGAAAGGAGGATAAGGATATCAATCCCGCAACAACCGCCAGGCAACACAATAATTTCACTCTCATAGAATTCATATTTAATAGACAGGCGCCTCTGCTGGTGCAAAGACGCCTATAATTGTCATAAAGTTATATCAGACTTCTTCCAATACAAAAGGCAGAACCCGAATCCTCTTGCCGGTCAGGTCAAAGATTGCGTTGGTGAGCGCGGGGGTAAAGGGCGGCAACCCTGGCTCTCCAACACCTCCCGCTTTTTCATCGTTCTCCATCACATGCACCTCCACTTCAGGGGCGTCAGTGATGCGCGGCATTTGGTATGTGTTAAAATTCTTTTCCACCGCCTTGCCATCGGCAAAGTGAGTGGCGTGTTTGGTGGCGGCACCCAACGCCATCACGATACTGCCTTCCACCTGGGCGCGGATGATATCGGGGTTTACGTACCATCCACAATCCATGACAGCCCACACTTTATCAATTTTTACCTTACCATCTGCTTTTTTTGAAACCTTGACAACCTCGCCCACAATGCTCGTGAAGCACTCGGTGATCGCCACGCCATAACCTTCATTCTTTCCACGCTTCTTCCAGCCGCTTACTTCCTCCAGTTTGCTGATCAGTTCCTGATACCGCGCGTTGTGAAGATGACTTTTTCTGAAATCCATAGGATCTTTGCCTGCCCCCAATGCCATTTCATCCAAAAAGCTTTCGAAGGCGAAGGCATTGGTCGACGCATACACAGAGCGCCACCACATGACGGGCACCGGTGAATCCAGTGGCGCATCACCAAAACTATAATGAGGAATCGATTCAAAGTAGGGTTCGAGGAAGCCTTCCGTATCGCTGCCATTGTAACCAGACTTATCCGCATTGGGATTTTGCTGGTCCATATTTTGTCCGGAGGCTTTTGTTTCGAATGCCGCAATCCTGCCTTCTTTTGTTAATCCTCCTTTGCATTGGTACACCATGCCGGGTCGGAATGGCCCCATGGCTGTATCATCTTCCCGCGTCCACACCACCTGAACAGGGGCCTTTATTTCTTTCGATATCATCGCGGCTTCATAGGGATAGTCCGTAAAAGCTTTGCGGCCAAACCCTCCACCGAGAAATGTCATGTTCACGGTCACTTTTTCCATCGGTAACTTCAGGTGTGCACTCAGGCTTTGTTGAATCCAGTCAGGGCCCTGAATGGGTCCCCACACTTCGCAAGCATCCGCTGTCACATGGGCGATGCAGTTGAGCGGCTCCATGCAACTGTGCGATTCGTAAGGCGTTTCATACAACGCTTCCAGTTTTTTATCGGCCTTTGAGAAAGCTGCGTTAAAATTTCCCCGGGTCCTGAAGGAAATCACGTCGCCTTTCACCTGTTCTTTCATTTTGCCATAGAGCTGTTCCGTGCTGTGGTAGGCAAAGCCAGTGTCGTCCCATTCCACTTTCAATACTTTGCGACCTTGCATGGCAGCCCACGTGTTTGTGGCGACAACAGCAACTCCTTCAAACATGTTGCCAAATACGTCGCGGCTTACTTTCAACACATATTTTACACCGGGCACTTTCCTGGTTTCCGAATCATCGAAGCTTTTGACTTTCCCGACGAACCTCGGGCTTCTTTCCACAACGGCATAAAGCATTCCCGGCAATTTTTTATCAAGCCCAAAGATGGCAGCGCCATTGGTCTTCAGTGGTGTGTCCTGCCGGGCCATTGATTTGCGGATGACTTTGTAGTCTTTGGGATTCTTCAAGTGCACATCTTTCGGAATCTCTAACTTTGATGCCTCCAACACGAGTTCTCCATATCCCAATTTCTTGCCGCTGCTCTTGTGAATGACAAATCCGTTCTCAGCATAACATTCTGACCTGGACACATTCCACCTTGCCGCTGCAGCCTCCATTAACATTTCACGAGCTGTGGCACTCAGCTTCAACAGATTTTTGTATGTACCCCTGATGGTAGAACTGCCTCCCGTGACCTGGCTGCCGTACTTTTTGCCGTTACCCTGGGCAAATACAATGTTGATTTGATCGAGATTTACTTCCAGTTCTTCCGCGATGATTTGAGGTACCGACTGAAACGACCCTTGGCCCATTTCTGCCCGGTGATTGGTAATGGTCACCTTACCGGAAGTTTCAATGCTGATCCAGGCATTCAATTCAATCCCCTGACTCTCCGCAGCAGTACCCGTCAATAGTTCAGCATGAATTGCCTCCCCCTTAGCGGTTGAATGAAATCCCAATGTCAAGGCAGCGCCCGAAAGTCCCGTATACCGAATAAAATTTCTGCGGGATATATTTTTGTTTATGATTTCCATAAAGCCTTGGATTATTTGGTGGATGCCTTTTGCGCCATGAGAACTGAGGCCGTTTTGATGGCTTTGCGGATGCGGGTGTAGGTCCCGCAGCGACAGATCAGACCCTGCATGGCGGTGTCAATGTCCTTGTCGGTCGGACTAGGAATTTTCTTCAACAGCGCGGTAGCTGCCATAATTTGTCCGCTCTGGCAATAACCACACTGAGGCACCTGCTCCTGAATCCATGCTAACTGAACGGGATGTGAATTGTCAGTTGACAGGCCTTCAATGGTGGTAATATTTTTATTAGCAACGGCTGAGACGGGCAATGAGCATGACCTCACAGGCGTTCCATCGAGATGAACGGTGCAGGCCCCACATTGCGAGATTCCGCAGCCATATTTGGTGCCGGTGAGTCCTACCAGGTCGCGGATAGCCCAAAGCAAGGGCATCTTTGGATCGGCCTCGACGGTGTAATTTTTGTTGTTGATCTTGAGGGTTAATGATGCCATAGTGTTGGAATTGAACGTAACTATAAAAATAGCAAAAGACTTGGCAATTAACTTGTTAACTCCATGTTAATGCGGATCGGGATATCAGCGCCGGCCCCATTTTTTGAACAACCTGAAATTAAATCCAATGGCCTAAATTTGATTGAATGAAGACTTTCTTCTGCTTTTTCTTCGCATTGGGTTGTTATACGACTTCCGCCGCGCAAGACCTGGAGGTGTTGATCACAAATATTCATGGCACTGAAGGCATTCTGATGGTTGGATTATTTAACACGGAATCGACATTTATGAAGGTGCCCTGGAAAGGAGAAAAACTGAAGGCGAAATCGGGTACCGCAACGGTCATGTTTCATGATCTTCCACCTGGGGCGTATGCGATCTCGGTGTTCCACGATGCCAATGAAAATGGAAAGCTCGACGCCAACTTCATTGGAATCCCCAAAGAAGGCGTCGGGTTTTCAAACGATGCCATGGGATTGTTCGGTCCACCCTCATTTGAAAAGGCCTTATTCAAATTCCCGGCCCAGCACAAACTTTCCTTGTCGATCAAGTATTTCTAATAACTGTCGCACCTTGATTTGTTAACAGGCCATACCCCTAAAAGGGTATTGGTTTAATTGATGGTAATCTGAACTTTGAAAATTTGGTTGGGACAGCGGGAAGTGAGTATTTTAGAAGGATTATGATGATTGGCTGATCATCCTGACTTTGCGGAGAGTCCGGATGGATAGATCAGGTGTAACGGAAATAAAAAAGCGCATGTATTCTCGTATCCTATATACGATTGTATTTCTATTTGCTTCACTCTATGTCTATGCGCAAGATTGGCGGGATGATTATAAGCAGGCGCTGACCTCTTACAATGCTGATGATCTGAAGGAGGCTTTTCGTTTATCCGAAAGCGCCTTGAACAAGTACGTTGGTGCAGGGGGAGAAACAAATGAAAATTATTCGGCCATCCTACGCCTGCTTTCAACGATTTGCTATGCCGAAGAAAGGTTCTCTGACGGACTTGGATACATCCAAAAGGAACTCACCCTTCTCGAACGAAAGAAGGACACCACCTACGCGACAGCGCTTTCCAATCAGGCACAGTTCTACCGTCAGCTGGGAAACTACGCTCATGCTATTGAAGCCTTGGACAAGGCCCAACTGATTTTTTCTCAATTCTATAAAGAGAATGAGTTGCCGATGGTCAGTTGTAAAATTAACCTGGCCATCAATTATTATTTGCACGACGATCTTCAAAAATCCTTTGACGCATTTTCGATGGCCCTTCCAGAAATGGATCACGTTAACCTGGCGTCGGAAGATAAATTGGAAGGGTACTATTATTATGCCCTGCTCAATGCCGAATCCGGAAAAACAGAAGTCGCCATTTCCGGTTTTCAAAAAACAAAGGAACTATATGAAATGGCTTCCCTTCAGAATTCCGTGAACTATGCAATGGTTCTATTGGGTTTGGGTCAGGCTTACGATCAAACCAACCTCTATGCTAAAGCGGAAGAAGAGTATATGGCCGCTCAAAAATTGTATGAAAGCCTGGCGGGCAAAGAAGGAAATGATTACTTCAAAATAGTAAATGCCCGTGTTACCAGTTTTCAAAAAGCAGGGAAACTATCAGAAGCCGAAGCCCTGCTGGCTACCATTCAGGGTAATCCCAAAGCGGGTCCAGCCTATGCCCTGGCCATCAATAACAGCGCAACATATTATCAATCCATGGGTGACTTCGAAAAAGCTGAGAAGTTGTACCTGGAAGCATTGTCCTATTTCCAATCTGACGACAAAGAATCACAGTCAAGCAGTGCAAGTGTTCTTGAAAATTTGGGGATGATGTATTCGGAAATGGGAGAACAGGAGATGGCACTTGCCCGCCTATCCGATGCCCGCGCCATTACTGAAAAATTATATGGCCCCAATGACAGACAGTGTATCTCCATCCTGACCAAGCAGGGAAACGTTTTTACCCTCGATGGCAAAACACAGGAAGCCAAAACCGTTTTTCAACTGATACTTGCCATGAATGAAAAGCTTTTGGTTAAACTAACCAAAGAAATGATCCCGGCTTATGTTGGCATGGCAGCCCTCGAAAGCAGAAATGGTTCTTATTCAAGGGCCGATTCTATTTATCAAATGATCCTATCGACTTACTACCCAAATGAAAAACAGATTGACTCTTATTACTTAACAACACTCAACAACCTCGCAGCCTCGGAGCAAATCCAGGGACATCTGTCCGGTGCAAGGACCCTGATGTTCAACACCCTTGTTGCCACAGGTGTGTTGAATGGAAAATCCAGCCTTGCCTACGGAGAAGCGATGGAGAATCTGGCCATGCTGCGCATGCGGTTGGGAGATATGTCACACGTAAAGATGGAACTTGATTCGGCCCTGCTTATTTATAGAACAATAGCGGGAGAGACTTCATCTGTATATGCCCAGGGATTATTGAGTATGGGGCGTTATTATCAAATCACAGGTGACTACACCAAGGCGGAACCCTACCTGAAAAATGCCCGTGACATGATCAAAGTCACACGCGGCCCTCAAAGTGCACCCTACGCAACTTCCCTCAACAGTTTGGCGCTGTTATATCAAACACTTGGAAACTATCGCGATGCAGGACAATTGCTTCAAGAAGCCAAGGCTATTTTTGAAAGACTCTATGGCAAATGGAATGCTGAATATTCCACTGCAACACAAAACCTTGCAGCACTCTATCAATTACAAGGACAATTGGAATTGGCGGAACCCCTTCTAAAAGAAGCGCTTGAAATTGATCTGAAAGTGTCTGGAGAAAATAATCCATCCTATGCCATTTCCCTTCAAAATCTCGCAACCCTGTACCAAAAACTTGGGAGAAAGCAGGAAGCGGAGCAGGCCCTGAATCAGGCGCTTGCCCTTACCAAATCTACCCTGGGACCAGACCACCCATCCTACGCTACGACAATTAGCAACCTTGCAGTGTTCTATCAAGACAAGGGTGACTTTGTTCAGGCTGAAAAGACCTGGCAGGAAAGTGTAGACCTGCGCAAGAAAATTTTGGGAGAGAACCACCCTGACTATGCACGCTCCCTGTTCGGATTGGCCGGTGTGTACCACGCGCAAGGTCAATGGGAAAAAGCAAGGCAGTACTATGAGCCTGTGGTGGCAGACTATCAAAAGCAAGTCAAGAGCTTTTTTCCGTCACTGAGCGAAAAGGAGAAGGGCGCTTTTTATACCAAGATCAAACCCGTCTTCGAAGCTTACCAGGATTTTTGTGTGCAGTATTTGTTTGCCAATCCTGCGAGCCGTCCGGAAATGGCGATCAGGCTTTACGATCTGCAATTGTCAACCAAAGCAATTTTGCTGAATGCGAGCAATAAAGTTCGGTCCCGCATTATGAGCAGCGGCGACCCTGAGTTGAAAACCACCTTTAATGAATGGCTGTCGCTGAAGGAACAGATGGTCCGATACTATAACTACACCAAAGAAGAACGGGAGAATTTGTCGGTGGATTTGCCTGGCTTGGAAAGCCGTGCAAATGATCTTGAAAAAACCCTTTCTCAAAAATCCGATGGCTTCAAATCGCAATTCGAAAAAGAGGAAATCCGGTGGAAAGAAGTTCAGCAAAGTCTTAAGGAGGGAGAATCCGCCGTCGAAATTGTTCGAATTAAAAAAAGGTACGCAACGGACTCAGTGTATTACATTGCCTTGATGCTTCAACCTTCAACCCAAAGTCCAGAGATCATGGTTTGGCCGAAAGGGATACAATTGGAGACGCGTTTGTATAAATTTCACCGCAACACCATTAAATATCATTTGCGTGATACCACTTCCTATCGCTACTTCTGGCAACCCCTCAACGAAAAATTGTCGGGCATTCAAACCATTTATTTGAGCTGCGATGGTGTGTTCAATAAGGTCAACTTTAACTCGCTCTATAATTCCTCAGCCAAACGGTGGGTAATTGATGACTTTACCATCCGGCTGGTGAGCAATACGCGAGAACTAGCGGAAGAAAGAAGGGCCACCTCTTATACAAAGAACGCTTCGATTTTTGGTTTTGCTGATTTCAATATGGACCTGCCCAACGTCCAAGCGGCTTCGGCAAAAAGGAGCATGGCGCGGGTCTATGGATTTGATGAGGAGCAAATACCCATGCTGCCCGCCACGGAAAGGGAAGTGGACGAGGTTGAAAAAATTCTTACCTCCAGCAAATGGACTTCTCAGGTATTTAAAAAAATGGAAGCCACGGAGGAAAACATGAAGAAAGTGGATGGGGCCGAGGTGATTCACATTGCCACCCATGGTTTTTTTCTCAGTGATGTGGAGATCAATGAAAATGAGACCAGTGAACTTTTGAGCAATCCGCTCTTTCGTTCTGGTGTGCTCCTGGCCGGAGCAGGGGTAGAAAGAAGTATTAGAAAAAGTCAGGAAGATGGCGTGCTCACAGCCTACGAGGCCATGAATTTGAACCTTGACAAAACCGATCTGGTCGTCCTTTCAGCTTGTGAAACCGGATTGGGGGAAATACGCAACGGCGAGGGTGTTTATGGTTTGCAGAGATCTTTCCTGGTGGCAGGTGCGAATTCTGTGCTCATGAGTTTATGGCAGGTAGACGACGTGGCTACCCAGGAATTGATGAATCTGTTCTACTCCCATTGGCTGGGTGGTCAGGAACGCAACGAAGCATTCCGGACGGCCCAATTGTCAATGAAGGAAAAATATGATGCTCCTTATTTTTGGGCTGCTTTTGTTTTAATTGGGTTATGATACATTCACAAATGCTTATGCGGCATATTTTATTTCTTTTGTTGATTTCAATTCCAGTTGCCATGGAGGCTCAGGTTCAGCCCACAACCACCACACCGGTTGACTCCATGGTTTATTATAACAACACCAAAAAACCCGCGATCAGTGAGCCAATTGTTACAGAATATGCCCCTACCATCCAGGCAGATGGTAAGACAATCATATTTCAGCGGAGTGAATCAGGTAAGAAATACGGGCTCTTCGAAGTGCGACAAGAAAATGGGAAGTGGGGAAAGCCCGTGTACATGGACAAGATCACGCCACCGGCTGATTCAATGGATTTGTTTGGCGGACCCAGTTTAAGTTTTGATGGCAACCTGTTATTCTTTTTCAGGTCTGTCGGTGTTCATGGCAATCACGATATTTTTTATTCCCATCGCCTGAAGACGGGATGGGCCGACCCCATTTCGATTGGAGCCCCGATCAATACCGATGGCTATGAAGGTTTCCCATCGGTGAGTGCCGATGGCACGACCCTGTATTTTGTTCGGCAAAACTTTGAGGGACCGCAAGACAAAGTCCTGCGTAAGGAAAAAGAACAGATATTTTGTCTGAGCATTTATAAATCCGTCAAAGACAAGGATGACAAATGGGGCAAGCCTGAAAAATTGCCGTGGCCCATCAACCAGGAATGTGAGAAAGCCCCACGGATCATGGCCGATGGAAAGACCCTGATCTTTTCCTCCAATCGCGTGGGAGGGAAAGGTGGATTTGACATGTATCAATCGAAGTTGAATGCCCTGGGTGAATGGTCGCAACCCGTGCCATTGGCCTATGTGAACACCGACAAAGACGATCAATTGCCCTGCATATCGGCTGAGGGAGACTTGATGTACTATACGTACAACAATTCGGATATTTATTCGGTAGTCATTCCGCCAAGCCTGCGGCAATTCAGAAATAATATTGTTCAAGGCTTTATCACCGACCGCGATACCAAAGGGGGCATCGGTGCCGACATCATTGTCACCGATGCGCTCACGTCCCAAATCGTGATGCAACTTGACAACAACCCCGTGGATGGAAGGTACACCATTGTGCTGCCGGTGGGCAACAGCTTCAATATTGAATTCAGAAAAGATGGATACTCGTCTTTTACCCATGCCCTTGACCTGCGTGCAGTAAACAAGTACCAGGAAATTGAGTTGCCGGTTCAGCTTTTTAAATCGGTACAACTGACGTTGAATGTCAGTGACAAGGAAATACTGGAGCCTGTGCCGGCGGAAATAAAAGTAAAAGAGAAGGGGCAAAACACTTTTCTGAAGGATGCGCGCAACAATCCAAAAGATGGTCGCATCGTGATCGACTTGCCGGTTGGGAAGGAGTATGAAATCATCGTGAGTGCCCCTCACTTCAAGAGTGTGATCGTGAATTTTAATGTTCAGGGTCTCGTGATCTACCGGAATTTTGAAAAGTATTTGGAATTGCAACCGGAGAAAGTGGAGGTTGAATTGAATGTAGCAGACTTGATGAACAACGGCAAAGTCAAATCGAAAGTCATCTTGCGAAACAAAAGCCGTGAGGAGGTAATTGAAGTAAGCGGCAATCAGATGGTTTCTCTGCGGGCGGGTGATCGATATGAAATGGAAGTCACCAGTGATCAGGGATATGCCTTCAGTTCTTCTGTGATCGATCTGACAACGGGTACTCCGGCGCCCGTCAATGTTAAATTATTGAAGTTGGAACGCGATGCCAAGCTCACCTTGCGGGATATTAATTTTGAATCCAACAATGACAAGCTGTCCGAAATTTCTTACCGTGAACTGGACCGCGTGGTTCAATTGATGAATGAAAATCCCACCCTGAAAGTAGAGGTGGCAGCCCATACCGATGATGTTGGATCAGAAACTTACAACCAACTCTTGTCTCAGAAGCGTGCCAAGAGCGTGATGGATTTCCTCTTGCAAAACAAGGTGAGCCCGGATCGATTCATTGCAAAAGGATATGGTGAATCGCAGGTGAAAGTACCCAACGACAGCGACGCAAACCGCGCCATCAACCGCAGGGTGGAATTGAAAATACTGAGCATATGAAGAACGGGAAGTGGCTAACCATGATCATGCTGGGCATCCTCCTGGGAGCGATCAATGCCCATGGCCAGAAGGTTCGTTATAAAGATCTTTTCCCCACCCTGGCGACGATGACGCAGGCTGAATTGAAGAATACCCTGAAAGAATACCTTGCCGAAGACAATGATCATCCCAATGCAAATTTCCGGTTGGCATTGGTCTATGAAACCAATTATAAATTCGCCGATCCGCTGACCCGTTATGACTTTGCGCTTGCGAATGCTGAGCAGGCCAAGTTGAGGTTTCTGAAGTCTAAGCAACTGGTGGATGAACGGGAAGTATCCAGGAACAATGAATACTATTTCCCCATTTTTAAAACATTTGATGTGAAGGGGAAACCCAATGTGGAGTTCCCCTTGGTCGCTAAGAAGATAAGTTCAGGTTACGATTCCGCCCAATTTTTCCTGGAAAAGATTCCACCCATCTATCTTGATTTTACCCGAAGTGTAAATTTTTATGACAGGGCTGTTAAGGAATTTGCCCGGGTGAATGACAGTTTCCTGAGTTTAGATGACTTATATCTGTTCTACGATGCCAGCACAGACAAACAATTGACCCAATTGAAACAGGATTTTGATTCAGCAAAGTTGTATTTCGACAAATACATCCAGCTCACAAAAGTCTTTCCGATAGCCATTCACAAGCAGAAATATCACATCAAACCCATTGTCACGTACCGGTTGGACGGATTGATTACACGCATGAATTTTCTCACCGCGGATGTGGAGTTCTGGGATTATTCGTCCTGGGTAGATCTGGTGAAAAAGAATGTGGGTTCGGACATTGCTGCATTGAGGACAAAATTGATTCACAATGAAGAAAAGCTTGATGAGTCGCTGGCAAATATTCAGACTTCCGGCGGGCAAGGCATCACGCCATTCAAATTGGATAAGCAACTGGTGTTTACCCTGAACAACTTTGACAAACAATCCCTCGTGCTTGCCCTGCTCGATTACAAGGCGTTCAAACAAAGCTGGCTGATCAAATCAAAATCCTTTACGCCGGACAGCATTGACGCCATGAGAAATGGCGAGATGTACAGTAGCCTGATCTACTCCAACCGGTCGGCGGATACGCTTATTGAACAATTGAAATCGCGGTTACTTCCAGACAAGATCAGAAAGCACCAGGTTTTCTTTGAGAAGTATTATGGCACCACCGAAGGGTTGAAGAAGTATGCGTCTGACGAGCTAAGGTATGTTCAATCCACGATGAACGATTACTCAGCCGGACTGAAGACGGCGGTCGTTGCGATTGCCACCACATCCAGCACCCTTGATGTCGGAAAAGTTGTGAAAATGGGCAAGTGGTCAATTCCCCTCACCGTCGGTGCGATCAGCCCCGAGTTGCTTGGATTGCTTTCCAAAGGCGGGCCGGTGACGCTTCAGAACAAGAAAAATCCTGATGGGAGCACCTACCTCATGGGCATTTATGCGGTCGACCCCAAAGTCAATAATGTTGTTACCTACGTGATTCGGATCAACCCGGACGGTAAACCCGCATGGATCAAGAATTTTGATTTTAAGGCTGATAGCCTCAGCAAGGTATCGGATGCCAACAATATGCCCGGTCCGTTGGTATTGACCCAGGAAGGTTGTGTTTTTGTGATACGCTCGGTTCCACTTCTTGGTACCAATGTATTCAACACCCTTGTTTACCTGAATGAAAAAGGAGAAGAGAAATTTAAAGTGAAGTTGAAAGAGAGAAATTATCCCCGCAAGCTGCTCTATGCTGAAAAGAGTAACTCCTTTATGGTGCTGCTCAAGGGAGCCGAAGAAAAGCAGGACTACCGTGTTTCCGAATCATTAACACTATTGAATATCAATGCGCTGGGAGATACGATGTGGCAAAGAAATATTGATCTGACCGGTTCCATTACGGAGTTGATCTCCGTAATAGATGGGTATTTGGCCATTGGTAATTATGCCATCATCCGCGACCTGACAGGAAAAGAATTCCGGACCAAAGCGGGAGGGGGAGACTGCAGCCCTTATATCATAAAGGTCAATGATAAAGGCGAGGTGGTTAAAATACTTCCCATCACCACGACAAAGTCAATCTACGTCACGAATGTGATCAAGGTGAATGGCACATCCATCAATCTGGTTGGAACGGAGGCCACTTTTGATTCACCAGGTACAATCACGGGAACCCCGGCAGAAAAGATTATGCATATCATGATCCACCGTTCGGGCGATCCGGTGTTTTTATCATTCTAAACCCTTCGGAATTTCATTCCCGGCAGTCGGTTTATTCATCAAAAAAATTTTACTTTGCCGCCGCAATAGCCATTTCAAAATTTTTCTGTTTAACCTTCGTCATATTCTGTAGCCATGCTGGATCTTTCAACACTTTTCCCATACACATTCGACAATAAATTTTCCAAACCTGTAGCTTATTTTTCGATGGAGTTTGCCATTGACGAATCACTGAAAATCTACAGCGGTGGCCTGGGCTTTCTCGCCGGCTCGCACCTTCGCAGTGCCTATGAGTTGAAGCAGAATTTTATCGGGATCGGCATCCTGTGGAAATATGGTTACTATGACCAGGAGCGAAACATGGACGGTACCATGAAGGTGAGCTTCATTGAAAAAAATTATTCCTTTCTTACGGAAACCGGTATTCAGTTTCCAATCACCATTCACAAGCACAGCGTGCAGGTGAAAGTCCTCCTGTTAAAACCGGAGGTATTTCATACCGCACCGCTTTTCTTATTGACTACCAACATCCCGGAGAACGACCACCTCGCCCAAACAATTACCGACCGGCTGTACGATCCCCATGAAAGTGCACGCATTGCCCAATCAAGCTTGTTGGGTTACGGTGGCGCCAAACTCCTGGATATTCTAAACCGGGAAACAGAAATATATCACTTGAATGAAGGCCATGCGCTCCCGCTGTGCTTTTACTTGTGGGACAAGTACAAAGACCTGAATGAAGTGAAGAAGCGGGTAGTGTTTACCACGCATACTCCGGAAGTGGCAGGCAACGAGGAGCATCAGGTGGCGCAACTGGAGGTCATGAGTTTCTTTGACGGGGTTGACAAAGAGCAATACAGCGCACTCATTGAGCCGGAATCGAAAGTGCTGAATTATACATTGGCTGCCCTGCGCATGGCCAAGGTGGCCAATGGTGTTTCGCAACTTCACGGGGAGGTCTCGCGTGAGATGTGGAAAGGCTATGAAGGAATCTGTGAAATCAAAGCGGTTACCAATGCACAGAACCATACCTACTGGAAGGATGATAAACTGGAAACCGGTTTTGAAAAGAACTCACAACCCTTGGTCTCCGGCCGGAAGAAGGAAATGAAGAAAAAGTTGTTTGAGTGGGTTGCCAATCAGACGGGGAAAAGATTCGATGAAAATGT
>JAYVEZ010000261.1:0-7122 GCA_043773645.1 Cytophagales bacterium | reverse complement strand
ATCGAAGAGTCACGACACAATGCGGGGACGGCCTATGTTGCCGCTTTCCGTTATCAGGTGGATGACCGTCAGCCGTATGTGTTCAGAACCAAAGATTATGGTAAGACGTGGACCAAGATTGTAACGGGAATCAAGGATGGGCATTTCTCCAGGTCCATTCGGGAAGACCATGTTCGACCGGGATTGCTGTTTCTGGGCACAGAGCATGGCGCCTATGTTTCATTCAATGCTGGCGACAACTGGCAGCCATTGCAATTGAATCTTCCGGATACTCCTATTCGGGATCTGGTAGTAAAAGACAACGATATAGTACTGGGCACGCACGGTCGAGGATTCTGGATACTGGACGATATTCAACCCTTGCGACAACTTACGCCTGACCTTATGAAACAAAATACAATCATGTTTCAACCGGGTGATGCAATTCGGGGTGTGTACGATGCCACTTTTCAATACTATTTAAAGGACAAAGTCGACACTGTAAAAATTGAGATCCTGGATGCACAGGGAAATGTGGTTCAAAAGTTTAGAGGGGATAAGCCTGAGTACAAGCCTGATCCGAATATTCCGTGGTGGGAGCGGGAGCCCGCCAAACCTACGACCGCTGCGGGACTTAATAGTTTTAGCTGGAATCTACGTTATCCCGGCGCCACCATATTTGACGGCATGATCTTGTGGGGTGCCAATGCGAAGGCAGGTCCCAAAGCACCCATCGGAAAATACCAGGTGCGCTTTACTTCCGGAAGCTATTCACAGACTTATCCCTTCAATGTAAAAATTGATCCAAATCTGAAGGGTGTTAGCGAAGCGGACCTGAAAGAAACATTCGATGTTGCGATGAAGATCAGAGACAAGGAGAGCGCGGCCAATGAGGCGGTGATCCGCATTCGCGAAATTCGCAAACAAATGGAAGCCGGATTAAAAGAGACTTCCGATCCTACCATCACGGCCTATGCCAAGGATTTGATGGCCAAACTTTCGGTGATAGAAGAAGATCTTTATCAGGTTCGCAACAGAAGCGGGCAGGATCCACTCAATTTTCCAATAAAATTAGGAAACCGAATATCCGCGGTTAGAAGAAGTCTGGAGACAGGAGATGCAAAACCCACAGCAGGTGTCTACAAAGTATTTGAGGAGTTGAGCAAAGAACTCGATGGCGAGTTGGTCAAACTTGACAATACGCTGAAGGCGGGAATAGAAGGACTCAATCCCATGCTGCAGAACAAGCAGATGAAGGGGATTATTGATATCAGGAAAAAGTGAGTAGCAGCGCACGAACTAAGACCG
Organism: Cytophagales bacterium; assembly: GCA_043773645.1. GTDB lineage: Bacteria > Bacteroidota > Bacteroidia > Cytophagales > Cyclobacteriaceae > ELB16-189. The sequence continues at coordinate 5,835 of JAYVEZ010000261.1, read as the reverse complement.
CACTACTTTTGAAGATTTTTTTTAGCCACAGATTACACAGATTGCCACAAGATTCTTTCTGTGAAAATCTGTGCAATCTGTGGCTTATGTGACTCTTTCTAATGCAGAAAGCCTAATCACCGGACTGCAAAAGTTATTGATAGACCCTCACGTAATCCACCTCCATCCGCTGCGGCCAGATATTCTCATCGACACCTTCTTTTCCTCCCCAATTGCCGCCCACGGCCACATTCATAATCAGATGAAATCGCTGATCGAAGGGCCATCCTTTATAATCTTCCCTCGGATTGTTGGCAACACTGTGATAAAGTTTATTGTCTACAAAAAAGTCCATCTTGTCCTGAGTCCAGTTTATCGCATATACGTGAAATTCATCCATGCAGTCCAGCACCGTAGTCTTTCCTTCCTTCTGCGTTCCCTTTCCGTGGTTATAGGTTTCGGTATGGATGGTGCCATGAATTACTCCCGGATCGAATCCAACATGCTCCATGATGTCAATTTCGCCGCTCGCTGGCCAACCACCGTATTTCCAATCGGTCGATAACATCCAGATGGCAGGCCAGGTACCTTTGCCGCGGGGTATTTTTGCCTTCACTTCAATTCTTCCATATAACCAATCACCTTTGGATTTGCTCGCGATGCGTGTGGAGGTGTAGGGTTTCCCGCCCAGGTCTTCCCTTCGTGCCTCGATAATCAGTTTTCCATTTTCAACACGTACATTTTTTGGGTCCTGGGTATAGTATTCCAGTTCATTGTTCCCCCAGCCACATACATTGGGGCAACCATCGCCCAGATCGTAATTCCAATGCTTGGTATCCGGTGCGCCGGTGTAGTTGAATTCATCGGCCCAAACAAGCTTTAATTTATCCTCCTTTTTGAATGATATAGAGATTACCCCAAAAAATAATATCCCAATACATAAAACAACTCTTGAACGTTTCATTTGGTTTCGAATTGAGTGAATTGAATCGTGGTGAATAGCAATTGTTTTCGCTACTTCAATTCAAAGGTCACCTCTTTGGTATCCCTTGAATTCCCACCCACAAAAACAGAAAACTTTCCAGGTTCAGTCCCCCAAGACATGTCTCCACGGTAGAACGAGAGGTCTTTCTGAGTAAGGGCAAATTTCACCTCTTTGCTTTCTCCCGCTGCCAGGGAAATTTTCTCGAAGCCTTTCAACTCTTTTACAGGACGCGCCACACTCCCCACCCAATCGCGGATGTACAATTGCACCACTTCATCACCCGGGCGTGTTCCAATGTTTTTGACCTGAACAGTCACCGTGATATTTTCATTTGCTGCAATGGTACTCTTATCCAGAGCCGGGGTGCTATATTCAAATTGTGTGTAGCTCAGTCCGAATCCAAAAGGATACAAGGGATCATTCAGCACATCACGGTACTTGGATTGATAGATGCGGTTGCTCAATGGCTCTTTGTAATCACCCTGGTAGGTCCGGGCTCCATTCAGGTGACTGTAATAAATAGGAATCTGGCCTTCGCTGCGGGGGAAGGTGGAGGGTAGTTTTCCGGAAGGATTGAAATCACCAAACAACACGTCGGCCACGGCGGTACCTGCTGTGGTGCCCAGCGTCCATGACTCTACAACTGCTGACACATGCTGATCAACCCATTCGATGGCCAGTGGTCGTGCATTCACAAGAACAACGATGATGGGCTTGCCCGTTTCATACATGGCTTTCACCAGATCCTCCTGAACACCTGGCAGTCCAATTTTTGAACGCGAGGCGCCTTCACCATTCATGACAGCACTTTCGCCGACAACCATAATGATTGCATCGGACTGCGATGCGAGCGTCTTGGCCGCTGCGAATTTTTCTTTTCCATCGTCATACAAATTGCAACCGGGAGCAAAGCTTACTTTTGCGGAAGCTCCTACTTTTTGCTGGATGCCTTCCAGGATGCTAACCGGGTCCCCGGCTCTTCCAAAAAACGACCACGAGCCATTCATGTCGGCTTTATTGTCCCCCAATGGACCGATGACGGCCAATCGTTTAATATCTTTTGAGAGAGGCAATCTGTTATTCTCATTTTTCAATAAGACAATCGATTTGTGTGCGATGTCAAGTGCTGCGGCCAGGTGTTTTTCAGATCGGAGGTCAGATTTTTCTCTCTCCGGGTTTGAATAGCGATAGGGGTCGTCAAACAATCCAAGATCCATTTTCAATTGGAGCACCCTGCGCACAGCGTCATCCACTACAGCCTCGCTAACCTGTCCTGACCTGACAAGTTCTGGTAGCTTATTAATGTATACATCTGCCATCATATCCATATCACAACCGGCTTCGATGGCAACCTTAGCTGCTTGCACACTGTCGGCGACAAATCCATGCGGCAGCATTTCGCCGATGGAAGCCCAATCCGAGACAACCATTCCTTTGAAACCCCATTCCTGGCGAAGTACCTGTTGCAATAGAAACTTATTTCCAGTGGCCGGAATACCGTTCAGTGTATTGAATGAAGTCATGATGGAGGCAGCGCCGGCTTTTACGGCTGCTTCATAAGGTGGTAAGTAGATTTCCCTCAGTTGCCTTTCACTCATATCTACTTCGGTATAGTCTCGTCCGGCAAGGGGAGCGCCATAGGCAGCAAAGTGTTTTACGCAGGCGGCAATGGTGGTAGGATCGGAAAGTTCATCTCCCTGGAAACCTTTTACCCTCGCCTCTGCAATGCGGGAACCGAGAAATGGATCTTCACCGGCACCTTCAGACACCCTTCCCCAACGCGGATCGCGGCTGATGTCTACCATCGGTGCGAACGTCCATGTAATTCCGACTGCACTACATTCCTCTGCTGCTACCCGGGCAGAAGCCTGGATGGCTTTCATATCCCAACTGGCAGCTTCTGCCAAAGGTTGTGGGGTAACTGTTTCAAATCCATGGATTACATCAGCCCCGAAGAGCAATGGAATCTTTAGACGCGACTCTTCGGTCGCAATTTTTTGGAGACGCGCTGTGTAGGCCGCGCCATGCACATTGAATAAGCCGGTAATTTTTCCTTCCCGAATGCCTTTGTCAAACTTCGGGGATTCAGAAGTGTTTACGGTTGGACCAGTATTGAAAAGATCTCCGACAATGACATTCAGTTGTCCTGCCTTTTCTTCGAGTGTCATCTGGCTGATCAGTTGATCAATTCGTCCTGCTGAAGGAGAAGAAGGTTCTTTTTGATTGCATTGCGATGACAAAAGAGCAATGATCAACAAAGGGATTAGTTTTTTCATGATTGGATTTATATTCAGGTTAGTCAAGCTAGCAAAAATTTGCCAACATTTGTCGGCGCCGGATAATGGCTTTTTTGAATTAGATAGGCAAAAATAGTATTTGCACCAGCCCGAAATCATGACTTTTATCATTGACCAAACCAGTACCCAATGCCCAATTGCCTAATGCCCATTGCCTAATGCCTAGTACCCAATACCCAAAAATTGTTCTAATTTCAATGTAACCATTTCCCAACCCCTTAGTTACCCTACTTGAAAACCTGATCCCCTGATTTGGAAGCGCTTTCGGACAATACATTGATGGTGAAGGTCAGAGACGGTGACCTGGACAGGCTTGGCTTGCTCTTCGAACGCTACAAAAGGCCGTTGTACGGATTCTTTTATGGAATGAACCGGGATCAGGAGCTGAGCGAAGACCTCGTGCAGAACACCTTTTTGCGAATATTAAAGTACCGCCACCTCTTCCGGGGAGATGGCGACTTCAAAACCTGGATGTTTCACATCGCCCGCAATGTGAGTCACGACCAATTTCGCAAGAACAAGATCAGACTTAAAGAAGATGTGGATCGCTGGCATGAGCGCCTGGGGCATGAGGAAAACAAACTCTCCGACATGCAAGCATCAGAAGAGCAGGAGTTGTTGGGTATTGCCATGGCCCGACTGCCTGAAGACCGGAGGGAAGTGTTGTTGCTAAGTAAATACGAAGAGAAGAAGTACAAGGAGATCGGGGAGATCCTGGGTTGTTCGGAGGGGGCAGTGAAAGTGAAGGTGTTTCGGGCGCTGCAGGAGTTGAGGGCGGTGTACCAGCAGTTGGAGAAGAGGATGTAATAGAATGGTTCAGGGTTTTGAAGTTCGGATGTAAGGTTAGAAGTTGAAACCAAATTCGATATTCATTATTCAATATTCATCATTCAACATTGAATATCGAATGATGAATGATGAATGATGAATGATGAATATTGAATAATGAAGTTCTCCTGAGATGTATGACTTCTCATATTCTAAATAAAGATTATGGAAAACAATAAAATGAACAACCTCGTCGCCAAATACAACGAAGGTCTTGCGGATCCTTCTGAAATCAAGTTGCTCGAGCAATGGATCGAGGAGGGATTGGTTGACCTGACCCAGTTGAGAGAACTGGCTGCCCTGGATATGCAATTGATGAAGCAAGAGGAGGCAGTACCATCGTTGCGGATGGACGATCAGTTTCATGCGATGCTTTCGGAAGAGAAAAGAAAGTTAAAGCGTGGGCCTTTATCCTTTCAGCTTCCCGAATGGAATTATCTGTTTCCCCGACTGGCCATGGCGGCATCGCTCTTGTTGGCAGGGTTTATCGGTGGTTACTGGTTACAACGACCTGGGGTACAACCGGAGGTGCTGGCGCTGACAAAGGAAGTGAGCGAGATGAAGGAGATGATGGTGCTCTCGCTGCTTGAAAAAGAATCGGCCACGGAGCGGCTCCGTGCCGTAAGCCTCACCGATGATATGGAACAGGTGAGTGCTAAGGTAACGAAGGCCTTGTTCCAAACATTGAATCATGATCCGAATGTAAATGTCCGTCTGGCAGCGCTGGAGGCATTGAAACCCTACACGAAACAAAGCGAAGTCCGGCAAGAATTGATTCATTCGATCTCGGAACAGGATTCACCGCTCGTGCAGGTGACGTTGGCGGACCTGATGGTCTCCATCCAGGAGAAGAAATCGGTGGGCGCACTGCAAAAACTTCTGGACAGCGACAGGACGCCGAAGGATGTGAAGAATAAAATCAAAAAAAGTATTGAGGTGTTGATTTAAAAAAATAAAGAAAATGAAAACGAGAATCGCAGGGTTGATGCTGTTGTGTAGTGTGGTCGTCAGTAGCACAGCGCAGACATTTACTGAAACCATCACGAAGGAGCTGGCCTTTGAGAAGAAAGGCACGGGCAATACGATCATGGTTTTTAATATCAATGGAGATATAAAAGTGGAAGGATACACCGGTGACAAGGTGCTCCTGGAGGTAAAGAAAACCATCTATGGCAAAACCCAGGCACGGATGGAAAAGGGCAAAGCCGAAATTCAACTCGGCGTGATTGACCGGGCCGATACGCTGATCGTTTACGTGGAAGGTGTCTGTTCAGAATTTGGTAAGCGCGACAAAAATGAAAGTCGAAGAAATGGTCGGGGGTGGGGATACCAATGGAATAACTGCGGAAAGAACAGCGACTGCAACAAGGACTATGATTACAAGATGAGTTTTACCATCAAGGTGCCTGTAGCCATTTCTGTGTATGCCTCGACCGTGAATGACGGTGATGTAGAAGTAACCAATGTAAACGGAGATCTCCTGGCAGACAATGTCAATGGAAGCATTCGTTTGAAAAATATTTCCGGCGCCACCCATGCATCCACCATCAATGGCAATGTTGATCTTGATTATTCCGGTAACCCTTCCGGGGATTCGAGGTATTACACTTTGAATGGGGACATCAATGCAAACTTTCACAAAGGGCTCGCCGCCGAACTTACCTTCAAAAGTTTTAATGGTGAATTTTATTCATCAGTGGATGACATCACACCACTGCCGGTACGGGTAGAAAAATACCAGAAGGG
>JAYVEZ010000260.1:0-2121 GCA_043773645.1 Cytophagales bacterium | reverse complement strand
TGATCACATGTTTTTAGCAGAATATGACAAGGGACAGTGGCTTTCGTCTGCGGTCGTGCCCTATGCCGAACTGACGATTACTCCGGCCATGCTTGCGCTTCACTATGGTCAATCGGTTTTTGAAGGCCTCAAGGCGTATCGCAACAAAGACGGAAATGTCAGTATTTTCCGCGTGCTCAAACATCACCAACGCTTGTTGAAGTCGTTGGAACGGATGTGCATGCCGGCTATTTCTGAGGAAATGTTTATCAATGGCATTCAAACCTTGCTGGAAGTGGACGAGGCCTGGGTACCGGGGACCAAGGGAGCGTCTCTGTACATCCGCCCGCTGGTATTTGCTACCGAGTCCAGGCTTGGAGTAAAAGTGTCGGACCAGTATAAGTTCATCATCATGACCAGTCCGGTTGGGCCCTATTTGAATAAACCGTTCAGCATCAAAGTGGAAGATCATTATACACGGGCAGCAGAAGGGGGGACCGGTTATGCCAAATGTGCCGGAAATTATGGAGGAGCTTTTTATCCAACGCAGGCAGCGCGGCAACAAGGTTATGACCAGGTACTATGGACCGATCACAAAGAACACAAATACATTGACGAAGCGGGAATGATGAATGTAATGTTTGTCTTCAAAGGCAAACTGGTGACCCCACGATTGTCTTCTGCAATCCTCGATGGCGTAACTCGCGACTCCATTCTCACCCTCGCCAAGGACATGGGCTTTCCCACCGAAGAGAGAAAAGTCAGTGTTGAAGAACTCGAGGACGGAATTGTCAGTGGCACCCTGACTGAAATATTCGGAGCGGGTACTGCCGCTGTCGTAGCTCCGATTTCCAACATCAACATCAGGGGAAAGGATTATACCATTCCGGTCGCCAGCGAAGACAGTTTCCAGAATCGCGTTAAACAAAAACTGCAAGACATCCGGCTCGGCCATGCTCCCGATTTGCATGAATGGAATCATATCATCCCCGTAAAATAGTTGGGGGTTTATGAACGCTGTATTCTTCCAGGGAAAAGATTATCCTCTGATCGTTAAAAATGTTGCGACACCCCTGCCCACCGGGAAACAAGTTCTCATCCGTCTACACTATGCAGCGTTGAACCATCGTGACATCTGGATTCGCACCGAACAAGCCAGGCATTTTCCTGAAGGGATCATCCTGGGTTCGGACGGCAGTGGTGTTATTGAAGCGGTAGGTGAAGAGGTGGATCCGGAAGTAGAAGGTCAGGAGGTAGTCATCAACCCGAGCTTGAAATGGGGCAACAATCCGGTAGTGCAGTCCGACGCTTTTAAGATCCTCGGTTTCCCCGATCATGGAACATTTAGTGAGTACATCGTTATTTCAAAGGACCATGTTTTCGAAAAGCCGGACCATCTTTCTTTTGCGGAGGCAGCGGCTTTGCCGCTTTCGGGACTTACCGCCTACCGCGCGCTATTTACCAAAGCAAGGTTGCGTCCCGGTGAAAAAGTTTTGGTGACCGGCATCGGCGGCGGCTCAGCCCTTTGGGTGATGATGTTTGCGCTTGCCTTTAAAGCACGGGTTTATATTACCTCGGGGTCAGAATCCAAACTGAAAAAAGCTATGGAGTTGGGCGCTGAAGGAGGATATAATTATAAAGAGCCGGACTGGGTTGAAAAAGCGATGAAAGAAGCGGGGGGTTTTGATGTCATCGTAGACAGTGCCGGTGGGGAACAGTTCAGCCAATTATTGAACCTGGCTCTGCCGGGAGGACGAGTGGTCATCTTTGGGCGAACGGCAGGAGCTATTCCCGAAATCTACCCCGAAATCCTTTTCCGTAAACAACTTTCTATTTTTGGAACAACGATGGGCTCCCGCGACGAATTTCTTTCCATGCTCGACTTCGTGCACAAGCACAAGCTTCGTCCCGTGATTGCGGAAACGTTTCCTTTGGAGAAAGCCGAGGAGGCCCTTCGCAGCCTGGAAACGGATGATCGTTTTGGAAAAATCGTTTTACGGATCAATAATGATTAACAAATGAAAGCCGGCACCACCAACGCGATCCAATACAGAAGCCATGAGAAAATCACGGCAGCAGAATTTGTTGACTTGTTAAAACGCTCCACCCTGGATCAACGCAGGCCGGTCAATAACCCTGTCC
>JAYVEZ010000259.1:0-2624 GCA_043773645.1 Cytophagales bacterium | reverse complement strand
GGGAATGCTTCCGCTTGCTGAAAGAAAAAGGATACCGACTGGCGGTAACCGATCCGTCGCCTGACGGTGTTTCCATCGGGGATGTTCCCCTCGATCGGCCGCTGGCATTTGTCATGGGCAATGAAAAGCATGGCACCTCACATTTTGCACTGGATCATGCTGATCTGAAAGTTAAGATACCCATGGTGGGTTTTACCGAGAGCTTCAATATCTCAGTGAGCGCTGCCATTTGCATGAATTCTGTGGTATCGCGTCTTCACCAGACTGACCTTCCCTGGAATTTGAAACAGGAAGAGAAAGACGTCTTGCGTCTAGAGTGGTACAAGAAGGTGGTTCGGCGTTCAGAATTGATGGAACGTGAGTTTATGCGTTCAATTCAGTAATTTTACGTGGCTCTAATCAATTCTGAATGTCAATTTTTGGAAAGGCTTGGCGGGTTGGGTTGTTTTCACTGATTCTGGCTTCAGCGCTCGTCATCCTTGGAAATTTCTGGGTAGTGGAAAGTACCACACAGGATATTTTTTCAGATTATAATCTCCTGCCGAATAATCCCGTCGGGTTGGTGTTGGGCACCAGCAGCCGACTGTCAAACGGATCCCCCAATCCATTCTTTGACAACCGCATGCAGACAGCCGCAGACCTGTATCGATTGGGTAAGATCAGCCACATCATCGTCAGCGGTGACAATCGCACAAAATTCTACAATGAGCCCATGGAGATGAAGAAAGCATTGGTCAAGTTGGGCGTGCCGGATTCTGTGATTACCCTGGACTATGCCGGGTTGCGCACATTGGACTCAGTCATCCGGAGCAAAGAGATATTTGGTCAAAATCATATTACCATCATCACGCAGTCATTTCACTCTTACCGAGCCATCTTTATCAGTCACTACTACAACATTGACGCTGTGGCGCTGGTCATCAATGAACCGCTGCAAGACCCACCCCTGAAGGTGCATGTTCGGGAATACTTCGCGCGCGCCAAGGCAATCCTCGATTTGTACATCTTAAAAACTGCACCGCGTCACTTGGGTGAGAAGGAACCCATTGTCATCTAAATTCCTGGTTGGTTCCTGCTTTGACTAACTTTGTGCTTTTGCAATTTGTGCGAGCGTCAATCAGGTATCTCTTATTTTCCTTCTGCATCCTACCCACTGTCATTTCGCCTGTGTCCGTCCATGCGCAGGCAACGGTCGTGCAAGGGAAGGTAATCGATGCCAATTCGGGTGATGCCATTCCATTTGTGAATGTCGTCTTCAAAGGCACTTCCATTGGTGCAACCACCGACTTTGAAGGAAACTATCTCATCAAGACCATTCTCCCAACGGATTCACTTCAGGCAACCTACATTGGTTATAAACCCAGAATCCGGTGGGTTAAGCGTGGTGCACAACAAACCATCAACTTCCAGTTGCTTGAAGAAACCACCAGCCTGGAAGCCGTGGTAGTGAAGGCAGGAGAGAATCCGGCTTGGGAGATCCTCCGCAGTGTTGTCCGGAACAAAACAAAAAATGATAATCGCAAACTTTCTGCATACGAATACGATACCTACACCAAAATTGAAGTGGATGTAGACAATATTTCGGAGAAAATGCGAAAGACTCCGTTGATGAAGAAAATAGCCCAGGTACTCGACAGCGTGGAGCGCATTGCGGGAGAAGATGGTAAACCCATTTTGCCATTGTTTATCACGGAGAGTGTCTCGAAACTTTACTACCGCGACAACCCTGCCTTGAAGAAGGAACATATATTAAAGACCAAAATAAACGGTGTCGGTGTGGAGAATGGCGACATCGTTACCCAGTTGATAGGTTCTTCTTTTCAGGAGTATAATTTCTATCAGAATTGGCTGAACATTCTTTCCAAGGACTTCGTATCACCCATCGCGGATGGTTGGCGCATCTACTATGAGTATGACCTGTCGGACAGCCTCTACATCGGTGAGGATTTTTGCTACCGCCTTGATTTCTTTCCCAAGAGCCCTCAGGACCTTGCATTTACGGGTACCATGTGGATTACAAGGAATGAATTCGCCATACGACAAATTGATGCCCTTGTGGGCAAGCAGGCCAACTTAAACTTCGTTGAGAAGATCAGAATTCAACAGGAGCTCAACCGGATGGAACAAGGTCCGTGGCTGCCGGTGAAGAACCGGTTGCTCGTCAACATGGGTGAAATAGGCAAGAACTCCGCCGGGATGCTTGCAAAATTCTATACCAGTAACAAGAACTTCACGGTGAACAAACCTTATGAGCAATCCTTCTATCAGCAGCCGATCGAGGTTGCCGAAGATGCCAGGCTGCACGAGGAAGACACGTATTGGGACAATCTGAGACACGAACCGCTGAGCGTCACGGAGAAGAATGTCTACAAGATGATTGATACCCTGAAAAATATTCCCGTGATCAAGACCTATACTGATATTTTCAAGGTAATTATCGATGGTTACTATAACCTTGGCAAGGTGGAGGTAGGTCCTTACATCGCTTTGATGGCTTACAACAATATTGAAGGTTTTCGGATGCAGGGTGGATTCAAGACAAATGAAAATTTCAGCAAAAAGTGGATGGTGGGAAGTCAAATTGCTTATGGATTTATGGACAACCGCGTTAAATACTCAGCGTT